>VXON01000207.1 GCA_009840065.1 Cenarchaeum sp. SB0662_bin_33
AGTAGTGTGTATGGGCGATTTTAGTACTGCATAAACTTATGCACGCCGCTATAGGTGCTAGGAGTGGAAAAATTCTCAGACCCTACCTAGGATATAAAATTTGTATTGGTTTGGGGCCAATCATGAGTGTATTGTCTGAAAAAAAGAAAGTGTTTTGCTTTTTGAATAACCAATTCAATACCAAAAAACCGTTTAAAATACCCATCATTATTAATAAAAACCATCAATTTTTCATTTAGCACACGTATCATCGTTTTTACACACGATCAACTTCAAAAAGCAAAACACTCTCGACTCAACCTTGTTAGCCATCACCCAACTTTGTAGGGGGAACCTAATTCCCTTTGATTTATATTAAATGTTACATGTATTGCATGTGATTGAAGACACTATATCTGGCCAGCCCGTATGGCTTTTCTGAGTCACAGCGAAACATGATACTGCCAAAGCTTGTAGATATACTACAAAAGATGGGCTTTGTGGTGTGGGAGCCGTTTGCCAGAAATCAGGATTTGGTCAAGCACAACGACCCATACATGATAGGCCAGGCAGACATGAATGATGTGTACAACGCCGATGGTATCTTTGCGGTTGTAAACGGGACACCGCCGGACGAGGGTGTCATGGTAGAGCTGGGCATGGCCATTGCAAGACAAAAACAGATATTTCTGTTTAGGGATGACTTTCGGCGATGCGCCGATACGGATGCATATCCACTAAATCTGATGGTATTTGCGGGACTTCCAAATAACACCTGGCAGGACCACTACTATACCAGTATGCCTGATATCAATTCCCCCAAAAAGGCACTATACAAGTGGCTGCACGGTATATGATAACAAAAGACAGCCACCATAACCGCCGTAAACAGAGATTATTTAAATCAGGCAAGTTATATCTTGTACATAATGACACAGATGTCTGATGCGCGCCAGAACCGCATCACCCCACAGATGAGGCAAGTCGCCAAGGATGAGGACGTATCCGAGGAGTGGCTCGCAAGGAGGATTGCCCGTGGCTCCATAATAATACCCTCGAACAATGCCAGGCCCCAGACCATACACAACGTGGGAATAGGAAAGGGACTAAAGACAAAGGTGAATGTCAACATTGGCACATCCACACTGCACGAGGACCTATCAAAGGAGAAGGAGAAGGCGCGCGTTGCTGTAAAGTATCATGCAGATACAATAATGGATTTGAGTGATGGAGGCGATGTGGGTGCAATACGCCGCGCCCTACTAGTCGAGGCGCCCATCACGTTTGGTACCGTTCCCATATATGAGGCCTACAACACAGTCATAACAAAGCACAAAAATCCCATGGCACTCACCGAGGATGACTTTCTGAACGCCTTTGAGAACAATGCCAAAGATGGTGTTGACTATACCACCATACACTGTGGAATAACACATGATATCGCAGAACGTATAATGGATACCAAGCGGCATGCGGGAGTTGTAAGCAAGGGTGGCACCATCACGGCCGCTTGGATGCTGCACCACAAAAAGGAGAACCCGTACTATACGCACTATGACTATCTGATGGAGGTGGCCGCAAAGTACGATGTCACATTCAGCTTAGGCGATGCACTACGGCCCGGCTCCATACTAGACTCGCATGACGAACTGCAGGTGCAGGAGATGATAAACGTGGCTCGTCTGACTAGGCGCGCCCACGAAAATAACATACAGGTGATGGTAGAGGGACCCGGCCACGTGCCCCTGAACGAGGTGGCCGCCAATGTGCGCCTAGCAAAGTCACTCATAGGCGATGTGCCCTATTACGTACTAGGTCCCTTGGTTACAGACATTGCATCAGGCCATGACCATATAGCCAGCGCCATTGGTGCTGCAGTATCTGCCGCCGAGGGTGTTGACTTGCTCTGCTATCTTACACCATCCGAGCATTTGGCACTGCCCAACGCCGAGGAGGTAAAGGAGGGTCTAATCGCGTACCGTATTGCAGCACACGCCGGAGACCTTGTAAAGATTCGCGACAAGGCAATAAAGTGGGACCGGGACATGAGTGCGGCAAGACGCACATTGGACTGGGAGCGGCAGCTTGCCCTCTCAATAGACCCGGAAAAAGCAGCCCTCATACACTCTAGGACAGGCCAGCATCCCGGAAACAACGTACCATGTACGATGTGTGGCGGTGCCTGCGTATACATAATGCTCCCCAGTCAGCGCACCTATACTTCCCAAAAGCAGGAATAGTATATCATTTAGCGCCGGCACCGTATCATATGATATAATGTCAGCAGGCCGTATCCACCTGTATGCTGTATTCTCCAAATTTAGCCTTACATCCCCGCATGCGGCACACAGTACCGAATATAGCCATATGCCATCAGTTATACGTAGAGAGCATGATGAGAGGGCCCTGACATGTTTGATTCCGGTCTCCTCGCATATCTCTAGATGCATTCTATACATGATATCCTCATCGCCTTCAATGGTACCGCTGACGGCAGACCACAGACCCGGCATGGTAGGCATATGTAGACTGCGTCTTAGCAGCAGTATACTGTCACCTCTGCATAAAATGGCAGTGACGGCCCGCATCAGGCGTCGACAGAGCCGGCCATCCTTATCATCTTTTTGTAGGCCGCGGCCGTATTCGTACTAGCCTGTATGTTCTCTTGGCACTTTTGTATATACGCTAGAATCTCTTCTGTCTTTGACTCTTGGGTTGACGTAAGCAGCCTTCCTATATCCTTCCATAACTCTTCGGCATGCTTTCGCAGTTCCGGATTCGATATTATCGTCTCAATCAAATCCGGAGACTCGGACATTATGCCCTCTGATAGTATGCGCTGCATCTTGAAAGAGGGCCCCGACATCTTTTCTACTAACTGCGTCCGGCCATCCTTTGATATTACGCTGGCAAAGCAGAGGTTCACAAGGTGCGGCAGGCCTAGTATGACGGCCATCTTTTTGTCATGTTCGGAGGCATCTATTGTGACAAAGTTGGCGCCCACAAAGAGCTTTTTTGCCACATTCAGCTCCACCTTGGCATCCCTGACGGGTATGGATACTATGTTACGGTTCTTGAGTGTGCGGATTCCAGGACCGAACATCGGGTGTATGCATATGGGATTTATCTTGGCGGGCGTGCGGGATAGCGAGTTCATGACCTTTGATTTTTCTGAGGATATATCTATGAGATATGCACCCCTCTTCATCTCTTTTGCTATAAGCCTAATTATCTCGGGGGTTCGTCTTGTGGGCGTGCACAGCATCACATAGTCGGCCTGCAGTATACCGCTTATCAGTGACTTTGCCACCGTTACGCCCTTTGTAGTTACCTCGGCCTCGGTATCAAAACCAGTAACCTCAAAGCCTGCGTTTACAAAGTATTTGGAGAACCATACCCCCATCTGTCCTGCGGCCCCGATTAATGTTATCTTTTCCATCTATATTCCTCTAGTATGTTACACAGTATATTCATTCCGTCTGCCACCCTGTTCGTACCGGCAGATATGCGGACAAACTCCGGATAGTGTCCAAAACCTACCCCCGGAGCCAGTGCTAGGCCCCTCTTGAGACACGATTCCACCAGTTCCATCCCCTGTATGCCCTCTGCCCGGCCAAACAGATACATGGCACCGTCCGGCTTTACAAACTCAAGCCCCGCCTTGCCGGCCATATCACATATCATATCAAGCCGTTCCTGTATGGTTTTGACATTATGTGTAGTATTATAGTTCAATGATTTAAGAGCTGCGTATTGTATCACGCCGGGTACGTTTGTGAGACAGAGCGCCGATATCCGACTCATCCTGTTTATTATATCAGTATGCGCAATACTGTATCCAATCCGGAACCCCATCATGGCATGGGACTTTGAGAATGACTGCGTAACTATGCTCTTGTTATATTCGTACTCTAGCATACTCTTTGCCCGTATACTACAGTATTCGCTGTATATCTCATCACTGAGTATGTATATGTTATTTTTCATGGCGTGCCGTACTATCTCGTCTAGTATATCGGCAGACAGCACCTTGCCGGTGGGGTTGGATGGATAACACAGCACAATCATCCTGGTCTGGGGAGTGGTGATACTTTTTATCTCCTGCATGGACGGCTCCCACCCTTCCTCTAGTGTAGTGCGTATTATATGTGGCTTTACGCCGCTGTATATGGCAGCCTCCTTGTAGGCCGGCCAGGTGGGCTCGGGAACTATTATCTCATCGCCGGGACGCAGCAGCGAGTTTATAGCCGCAAATACGCCAAACCGGGCTCCCGGCGTTATCATTACATTGTGCGGCTGTATCGACACTTTATATCTCTGTGATGTAAAATCCGCTACGGCCTCTTGGAGCGCGGGCATGCCCGTGGGCAGACCGTACCGCGTATGGCCCATCTTGAACCCCTCAAGCAGTGCATGGCCGGATACGGGCGGGGGCGCAAAGTCGGGCTCCCCGACCTCCATGTGTATTATGTCTTGGCCCTGCTGCTCTAACTCTTTGGCCCTCTTGAATATGGCAAGATGTGTGGGGGCCGTACCATTCTCCATGTAGACGGCCTCGCTTATCAGGTGGTTTAGAAACCTGGCGGCCATGTCCTGGTCTAGGTCTATGGACTTGGCCTCCTCTAGTACCTTCTGGCGCAATGCAAACTCCCTTGCCTCGTTTGATATGGGCAGGCCTCTCTGACGCTTTATATCTCCAATCTGCACTGATATGTCATCACGCCTCTTTAATAGGTTGATCATCTGCATTGTTATGTCGTCTATATCTGACCGCAGCACATCCAATGAATCGGTCATAATACCGCCCCTATATGGCCTGTCAATATGGCGTGGTCGGCTAGTACTAGGGATGTCATAGCATCAACCACGGGCGGCGCCCTAGGAACCACGCAAGGGTCGTGCCTGCCCCTGACCTGTATCCGGGCAGCCTCCATGGTCTCTGTATTTATTGTATCCTGGGGCTTGGCTATGGATGATGCCGGCTTGAATGCCGCGCGAAATACTATGGGCATTCCGTTGGATATGCCCCCCAATATGCCCCCCGAGTTGTTGGTTGCAGTCCTTATTTTATTGTCGTGTATGGTGTATATGTCGTTGTTCTCAGAGCCGGTACTCTCTGAGCCTGCAAAGCCGGAACCAAACTCTATGCCCTTTACGGATGGAATAGAAAAGATGGCCGATGCGATATCCGACTCCAAAGAGTTGTATATGGGCTCCCCCAGACCGGGCGGCACACCTGTTGTGATCGACTCTATTACTCCTCCTATGGTATTCCCGCTGCCCCGGGCCTTTACTATTGCATCTTTCATACGGGATGCGGCATCCTGATCAGGGCAACGGGTGTCATTTTTGTATATGTCATCATACGTGATATCGGTGGGCACAGCTGTCTGCACATTTCCTATAGATATGGTATATGAGAGTGTCTGTATATCTAGTGTATGCAGTAGTAGTTTACCGGCTATGGCTCCACCCATCACCTGCGTGGCGGTAAGCCTTCCTGAGAATATACCGCCGCCCCGCGGGTCGTTATATCCGCCATACCGTATTTTGGCGGTATAGTCGGAGTGTCCGGGCCTTGGCATGTTTAGCAGATTGTCATAGTCTGCGGATTTCTGGTCCTTGTTGTGTATCACCATGGTTATGGGCGCTCCGGTACTCCTCTGTCGGTATATACCCGAGAGTATCTGTACACTGTCTAACTCCTTTCTCTGTGTTGTTATGGATGACTGGCCCGGCCGTCTCTTGTCTAGTATGGGCTGAATATCCGACTCGTTCAGAGGCAGTCCCGCGGGACACCCTGTAAGTGTGGCTCCCACGAGTGCACCATGACTCTCACCAAAACTGGTCAGTACCAGCCTGTGACCAATTGATGCGCCAATCATGATTACAAAATAATAATAGTTGTATTTTATATTATAGTTGATGAAATGAGTGACTCTACGTGAGGGAGATGCAAATGATCAAGAAAAACTCCAATACACCAAAAAAAGCATATACATCACTGTGATGTTCATATTTTAGTTAAATACGAATTATGTCACTACTTTGATCGTTGAGGATGACAGTTGGTGTCTTGATTGTGTTGGCAGTAATGCCCATCGCCGCATATGCGCAGCTGTCATCGGCAGAATATACCATAAATACCGGCGAGATGGTGCTGGACTTTGATGTGCGGTATGACTTGGGGACTGTCATGTATGATCGCATACAGATAACCGATGGAACGGATACAATCATACTGGGTATAAGTGATGTCATCAGCGAGCGGGGGGACAGCATACGCCTGAACATGGACTCTCTAAAGGCGGCCCTTGTAAACAACATGAGCAGCCCCATACTAAAAATGGATGAGGGGGCCGTAAGATTTGGTGGCGCCCATAGTGCTGTACAGAGCGTTCCAATAATTGGCAAGGTGCAGGTGGGAGTCGTCATACCTGATACGTATCAGGCATCCCGGCACATGGTGGAGCTGTCTACCGAACACTTTAATCACATACTTGAGAGGAGTGATGCCTCCTGGAGACTTGAGGTGGTCTTTAATGACAATGAGAGGCAGACTGTATCACTGCTGGAGCTGGAGCAGTCAGACATAGATGTGGTAATTGGTAATGAGAGTCTGCTGGCAAAGAGCAGGATTGCGCAGCCGGGCATGATAGTAATGGCGTGCTGCGATGCTAGCACCGACTATGACATAGTCCGTGGCGACCCACTATTCTTTTCTCTGGTACCTAGCAATAATGATGCCTTAGATGCAACCTTGGCAATGATGAATGATATGGGAATCAACCGCATACTGCCGGTATATCCGGCCAATGATCGGGCCATACTTGATCGTATAAACTACCAGGCGCAGGTTGCCGTCGCTGATGGTATACAGTATGGTTTTTCAGATAGTAGCGAGCAGATAGTCTCATCCGTGGCCGATGCCATAGCATCGGATTTGGTGATGCTGCCGGGTGTACGGCTAGGCGTACTCTTGACTAGTGCGCATGACACTCCGCGAATACTTGAGGCTGCATACCAAGATAGGTCCCTGACTACTGTGAGGTGGTTTGGACTAGAAACCCACGACGGCATACTCGACAGCTCAAAGGCAAAATTCTTTGCGCAGGAGGTGGGATATATGGTGCCATATATTGGCGTATTGGAGAATCCACTTACCGTATCGCTGGACTCGTACATGTATGGTGAACTAGGCTATGCCCCAAACAAGACTGCCTTTGGCGCATATGATGCAGTTCAGATACTAGGGTTGTCGATACTTGGAGATGCGGACATACACAATAGTGACATCGATAAATTTGCGGACCTGAACGTTGAGGCTAATGATGTAGCCGGTGTAATCTCTGGCATATCTTCGGAATTTGGAGGATACACGACATATGTGGGCCTAGCTGAAGACGGGGGACTTGAGGCTCCCGTATATCAGATACAGTCTGTCCGGGGTGACGCCTGGGTCCGGACGGCCATGTATAACAACCCCGTGGATGCCAAAGTGGGCACGATATCATTTGGAGATGCAATACTACCATATATACAGTATGTCGCCGGCGAGCCGCTCATAGATGATGTTGTGCAGGTCGGCCTGCTGGTGCACGAGTATGATGCGTATGAGGCCGGCCTTGCCGCCCGCATGGGCCTCGCACTATTGGATGGCGAATACTCTTTGGTGGTGGAGGATGTCACAAACAACGACATACAGGATGGCATGAGACTCTTTAGTGATGTGGGGATTCCTATAGTTGTCGTACACGCACCAGAATCCTCCACACTTGAGGCATCCGTGCACGCACAGAATCACAACACACTGATAATCGGTACGGCATCAACCGGAGTACAATCGGCCATACAGAACGACAACACCTTCCGGATGCTACCATCGGATATGTGGCAGGCTAGGGCGCTAGCCGGCATGATGGCGCACGACAATATCAGGGGCGTTGTGGCCATATATCCGGATCAAACCCAGGCGCAGTCACTGCTGGAGGGTGTGGCTGATGTCTTTGCCGGCGAGATTGACATGACGCATTCGTATACGGACATATCAAATGTGATGCGCAACGTAACACTATCGGCAATAGAGATGACCGAACGGTACGGCCATGAGGGTACGGCAATACTGGCTCTGGGGGATGGTGATGATGTTGGATACCTGATGGACAATGCCCTTGGTACTGCGGGCCGGATAAACTGGTATGGTTCGTTGAGAGTCGCAGGCTCACCTAGCATATCAGATATGACTACGGGCTCTATAAACCTGGCCGCACTCTCACCGACAATATCCGGCGGCGGACACGCACAGCTGATACTTGACTCATTATACCTGATGCAGCCACCCGCTTATACGAACAGTCTGTTTGAGGCGGCCAGGGTGGCCGGCATGGCAATGACGCAGTCCGACTCCAATGCCGACATAGCCAGAGCCTTGCTGCCCTCCATAGCCGATGACAGTAATCTGATGTATGATGATATATCATTTGATGAGAATGGGGACCTGGCATCATATACATACGACATCTGGAGAATAGATGATGCATGGATTCGTGACTCTATATATGATGTTATGACCGGTTATGCGAGTCACATACCCATAGGAGTCATGGTTCCCCTGACCGGCCATGATGCTCAGCGGGGCATACAGCAGATGTGGGGGGCTCATCTGGCATTATCCGCACAGAATGAGATTCTCGAGCAGGAGGGCGCACCCTGGAGACTGTCGCAGAGGGTGGTTGATACTGCCTCATCCCCCATCGTGTCACTAGGTGCCGCCAGGGACCTGTACAACATGAATATTCAGGCCGCATTGGGGCCGCCGGACACGGTGTCAGTTAATGAGATAGGCAGGTTCGGTAGTTATAGTGACTTTATGCTGATATCATGCTGCTCGGATGCGCCGGATGTATACAACTCATACGTGGTATATCTTGGGTCTACGGATGTGCACAAATCCCAGACAATATTGCGCATGTTGGGTGATGATGGCATATCAAATCTCTTGGTCATACATGACGGGAGCAGTACAATACTGAACAGTCTGGCATCTGACTTTAGCGGCCATCTGAATGTGCAGGAGTATGATGCCATTGATGCCCACAGCCGAGTGGTGGCCGATGCTGATGACACGCTCTCGGGCATGCTGAACCTGTATGACAGATCATCGGTGGGTGTATTACTACTGGCCGATCACACCGATACGGCATCGATTCTTGGAGAGGCGCTATATCAGAACAACCTGCAGTATGCCAACTGGTATGGAGTCTCGACTGATGGTGTACTACCTGACATATTGTATAATCCGGATGCCGTAGCCACGGCGACAAATACCAACTTTGCGGTTGCAGTACCCGCCATACCAAAAGATGTTGATGAGTTAAAGGCAATCCTACGTATGGTAATTGGCTTTACACCATCATCGGATGCCTATCTAATGCATGATGCGGCAACACTGCTATCCACGACCATAATACAGCTGAATGGTGACTCTACGGCTCCGGCAGTTGCTGAAATTATGCCACTGCTGGCAGCAGACCTTGCGGGTATAACAGGCCCGCTTGCACTAGAGAATAATCAGAGACTGACACTGTCCCATGACATATGGCGCATTGTGGATGGCAAGTGGCAGCTACAAAAGACCATACCCTGATGTGTAATTGCGCCTAGCCGCACCCCTAATGTTATACCACAGCAAGACCTTGGTGTCTGTATTTGTTAGGGAATGTTATGGCTGGTACTTGCATATCAGAGTACTATCAAATCACCTAGAGCGCAGTACACCTGCCCTGTTGTGCTCCTTGCATATCCGCTGCAACCACCCGTCATGCAACCAATATCTGTGATGTAATTGGCTCATGCTATATGAATCGGGCAAGTTTGGGTACACATCTATACACCTGCCCTGACTCTTAAACATTATATAAATTCAGAGTATATTTCAGCCACTGTATTTAATCAGGCCATTCGTGCTTCTTCTTCCCGTCTTTGACGCTTTGCTTTTGCAGAACCAGGCCAGTCCACATCTTTGCGTACCAGAATGCGACGCATGGAACCTGGTGTAATTGAAATGTTGAATCTTCTTGACACATACTTTGTAACCGCCTCGGATGTCCAGCTGTCATAATTCAAGCCATACTCTGATGGCAACTTTTTCATATCCACACTCAACTCATCCAACTGCTCTAGAGTGAACTTTGGTGGTCTGCCCTGACTGACCTTGTAGTTGTCAGTTACGCCACGCTCCATCATGTTCTGAAACCATATCTTTATGGATGCGACACTCATATTGACATCATCGGCTATCTCCCTCATGGACTGCCCTTCTTTTCGCTTAATGGCTGCAGCAAAATGTCGCTTGTATCTCTCTGACTTCTCCTTCTTTTGTAGGCTTCGCAGCTGTGCTATGGTTACGTTGGATAGAAATTTCTTTCCTTCGGGTATTGACTTAACCATACCGACTAACATCAATTCCTCATTAAAAAATCTTCCGTAATGTGATTCCCTCTACAAAGTTGGGTGATGGTCTAGATTCTCTCGAGTACTCAATTTTGGCGGCCAAGATGAATCTATAGTAGTGGTTTTACACACGTTTTTGCCAAGTTCGGTTCCTACCGCAGAGAGAAGAATTTTTTTAAATGTCCAAATTTTGCCCAATAGACAGTATTCGGTTATCGGACACCTTCTTGTCTATTAATAATCTTGAAATGTGTTATTGCCTGATGCTGCCATATCTAAAATCGACGAACTTGTACCAACACCGCATTATGCATAATATGGCTTGTTCTGCTCATTATGCCATGCCATTAGGGTGCCGATATGGCACCCATGCGTAAAAAGTAGTCTTTTATCTGGAGAAATAAGCATGACCTACCAAGTATGTATTAGGTACATGCAAGTGCGGTATTTTGTATAAGCGTCTTGAATGTGTCGGGTCCGGCTACCCACACACCTGCGGCTTCTGCCGGGGCGAGGCCGTTAGGCTGTTTGTTGTAATACAACGTGGTTAATTTGACCAGTCCGGGAAGGAATTTTTTGAATCCGCGGGCATGATACCAGCAGTCGCCTAGTTCACCGTTGGTGCGCTCGCGTCGGTTGTTATTTATGTGCCTGCCGTTTATTCCCACATCGGCTATCGGTGTGGCTGCCGGATTCCTAGGCTTTACCTCATTTTCAAACCCCCTCTTGTACCCATTAAGCCCGTCTGCACGTACCACATCAGGAACGGTTCCTGTACCATTTATGGCATCCCTAAGCAACTTGCTAGAATCATAGGTAGGCTTGGTACATACTCAACCCCCTCTGATGCGGATACGTTAGATTTTACCTATGCATGAAATCAGATTTACGCAGACGGCGGTGGCTTGCCACTAAATGGTAGATAAACACATGATGTGGATTGCATTTGCATTT
>VXON01000177.1 GCA_009840065.1 Cenarchaeum sp. SB0662_bin_33
CCGAAGGGACTTGCGCACTTCCCCTTTATGTACCTTGAGATCCAACCCCTAATTTGGCACACTGTACTTGGCTAGGTAGTGCATATTTCCCCAAACAAAAGACTGCTTTTTACAGATGTATCCACGTACTTCAAAAAGCAAAACACTTTCCAAAATTTGGACAATCCAAAAACCCCTTTGTCTTTGCAGGAGGAACCATTCTACATACATCATTTGGAACTGTCGTTAAACATTAATTTGCCATGGCGGTAGGAATTGTGCTTGTATACTGAATCAACGGACAAACCGTCTCCGCCATCGGACATTGGAAAGTATGTCACGGTAATCGTCTTTGCAGTTTTAGGCTTGGCCATATTCCTGCTGGCCGGAAACCAGGTCGTTGCCATGCTCATGAATTTAAGCGAATTTGATGAGCAGTTTACAAAACCGTTATACTACTCGCTGGTCTCTGCCCTGATACTATCTTCAATCTCACTGATCCGCGTCAATGCGGTAAAGCGCTCTTCTATATTTTGGTACGTATTAAATTCGGCCATATCCCTTATGAGCCGGGCACCCGGCGAGTCCAGAAGTATACAGGGATTTGGCAAGTTTAAACTCAGTCCTGCCCAGTTTGCGATATGGCAAGTCTCAAAGGTACTACTCTTTGGAGCATTCTTTGTAAATGTGATGTTTGGCTTTGCAGCCGTATCATTCTTTGATGGAAATCAGCTGGGAGTAGAGTACCTTCCTAGCCTGTTTACACTACCATTTGTAACCCCTCCCACGGATCCATCATATGCAGATGATACTGTCATACCACTCATACCCGCACTTGTAATATTACTCTCGCCCATACTGGCCGCCATAGGTCTGCGTCTACTTCTCTATGTAGGACTGCATGGCATAATCAGCATGATAACCACATATGTGGCCGACTCTTCAGAAGGAAAGGCCCGATATCTGAACTATGCCTCAACGTTGGAGCTGATTCTTGGAATAACCGTACTGTGGACCGCCTTTAATCTATTCTTTACAGATAATATAGACTACAACACACGATATGTAATTACAGGGGCCCTATTGATTGGCTTTGCCTTGGTGGCATTCTCTATAATTGACAGGATGCGTGCACGTATTCTTACACACATGTTCAAGCGCGATGTAATCATACGTATCGGAACTATACTGGTTATAGTTTTAGCAATAATAGCCATCACCACGGTCAACAACAGCGTTGCTGATGCCAAAAAGATAGAGTATATAGGCCCGTATACGGCTCAGGAGATAGGTGTCAATAGGTATCTAGCAGAGTTATACGAGATACAGGAAAATACGCACGATTCCAGATTATTATCTGTCCCATCAAATAATATCGCAAACTATGTTGAGGAGAATAGGGATGTGCTTGATGTTATTCGTGTCTGGGACTGGGAGGCGGCTTTTGCTAAACTAAGGCCCGAGATTGGTCTTATACCATATGTTAACTTTGAAGACAATGATATTCTACGTTTCAATGACACACTGTATTGGACCGCATCAATGGCACCAATACTACCTAGTACAGTCAATCCTGATAATGTCTGGTTTAATAGGCACTTGGTGTATACGCATGTACCCAATGGCTTTCTGACCTTGGGCGCGACGGACGGCCAGATAGTGGACAGCAGTACATTCTTTGATCAACGCAGGATATACTATGGTGAGGGTGGCCTCTTTCAGGATACATGGTCCGGATATAGGGTATCCCGGGGCGAAGACACCAGGGAGTTGGAGGGCGCCCTATATGCAGGTGATGGCGGCATAGCCATATCTCCACCCTTAAGCTACATTTTTGAGCCGAACTTTTTACTCTCCTATCCAACCGAGTCTATACATGTGAACCGCTACAAGGACATACATAACCGCATGGAGGCACTATACCCATACTTTTTGTACTCATTATTTGGCGCAAAGATAGACTTGCTGCCCGTTACAGATGGAGAGAGCACCTACTGGTTGGTCCCGCTTATAATAGGGTTTGATACTAGGGATGTGCCTTGGTCCCAGGGGAATCCATATCTGAGATTGGTGGGATATGCCCTTATTGACACGTATCATGGTGATATATCGCTGCTGAAAACTGGTGATGACTTCTTTACTGATATGTTCGTATCCCAGTATCATGAAAAGTTTGAACCCATGCCTGACTGGTTAACCAATCAGATAAGATACCCGGTAGAGCTCTTCAACTGGAAGACTCAGATGTACAACAGTTACCATGTGACCAACGTGGAGACCTTCATACAGGCCAACCAGTTCTATGAGATACCTGCGGGCTTGGAGACCTATTATGTACAGGCCAAGCCTCCGGGCTTTGAGCAGACTGAATTTTTGGGACTGTTGTCGTTGGAACTGCGGGGCTCTCAGGGCAGAAACCTAGCCGGCTATATGATTGTAGAGAATGATCTACCAAACCTAGGCCGCATGCAGTTCTACGAGGTTCCGCTTAACTCTACCACAAAACTGATAGGCCCCACGGCGGTAAAGGAGGCGCTGGACCGGGATCCAGAGTTTGCGCAACTAAACACACTATGGCGCAATCCGCGCATAGGCGACAACATACTGTACAGGGTGGGTGATCAGGACGTATACTTTATACCCGTATATACGGCAGGTGCCGGCGGCGTTGTTGCGCAGCTGGGCACTGTGGCCGCCGTAGGCGCCTCATTTACTGGTGAATACTATGTGGGCCTAGGCGAGGATCAAGAGTCAGCATTTAGGGCATATCTGCTGAAACTCTCGGGTGTTGCATCGACAAATGGTGGTGATGTTGTTGAGATGACAAGGGATGACAGGGTCTCCATACTGATAACCACGCTGCAGGATAGAGGAATAGATGTGCTTGAGCCCACGACAATCCAGTTCCCATTAACTTTCAGGGAGTCGGAGATATCCTTCTACTCTGTAACTGATCAGGATGATGCCGTATCGGCTTTGGAGTCATTTATAGATGACTTTGTGGTGCCACGTGCAGATCGTGTATTTATGTGGGAGACTGACAATATCATCAACATAGGTACCGTACTGGTTCGGGATAGCATAACCGAGATGCACTATATCGCCATTGAGGTAGGCAGTTGATACTGGCCGTTGACAACGGTTCTCGATATACAAACACACTAACAAGATACCTTGAGGATTTAAATACTAATTTTGCCGCTAGGCAACCCCATCAGATTGATACTGACAGACTGCAGGCGTATTCGTCCTTTATACTGTCGGGCCGCCGGAGCAATCAGAACCACATGAACAAGGTAAACTCTGACATAATACGCTTTGCAGTACGGCATGACAGGCCGCTCTTGGGAATATGCTATGGCGCCGAGATGCTGGCCTTGTCTTTGGGTGGTACAATAAGACGCATGCCGCAGCCAGTATATGGAGATGTGCGGGTTCAGGTCACACAGGACAATCCGCTGTGTACAGGTAATGTTAGTGTCTTTGCGAGTCACTCGTATGAGATATCCAAGATACCGTCACCACTGACTTCAGTGGGCTCCTCTACTACATGCCATAACGAGATAATTCGATACAACAATACATTGGTATTTGGCGTGCAGTTTCATCCTGAGATGAGTCCTGATGGCCTGGTAATGATTGAGAGATTTTTGAGGGAGATGTCACGCTAAATCAGGTGTATGATGCACATCACATCTGAGGTGACTGGTGTCAACCACCCTCGCACAGCCGGGCATCATAGACCTATCATATGAGTCATCAGAAGTAAATTCTATACTATAATCAAACAGTTTTAACTAGAACTGTCTAAGGGTGATATAATGACGGACTTGATACTACCTCTTGTAAATGAGGAGAATACATGCCTGCCACTGGCAGTAAATGTTGTAGCCCAATACTGGAACGTCCAAATCCCAATGCCGGAAAACAAGGCCAAGATGTATCCGTCAGGTACCGGAAGCGTCATTATGGAAGGAATAGAGCTGGCCGAATATCACGGCCTGAATGTATCTGTATTAAAGACCGATATGGTAGGACTGTTCTCTGCCATCGATTCCGGAATACCACCCATAGTCGTACTCCCGGGAATAGGCGCTATAACTCAACACGTATCGGTACTCTCCGGTTATGATGAGAGTACGATACTCCACTACATACCTGATGGTACGGAGGAGGGAATGTATGAGGGCGCCATACCGTATGGTGTATTTGAGGAAAAATGGACTCAGGAAAACCACACAGCAATACTTATTGGACCCCCGGATGTAGTGAAGCAAAAAGGCTCAGAGTCACTAAGACTATGTCTGGAGGCCGAGCGGGCCATGCTATCCAACAATGATGACAAGATACGCTCGTTTTTGGAGCAGGCCTTATCCATAGACCGTAATAATGCCACCGCTTGGCTATTCCTTGCCGACCTGCAAAACAAGCGCGGCAGTGATGAGTGTGTAGACAGCTATGCTGAATGCATAAAACTCAACAAACAATACTTTCTAGCGCATAACGGACTGGGAAACTACTATCTCAAAAAGGACGACATTACAAAGTCCGAGTATAGTTACACCCGCGCCATACAGATAGACCCAAAACGTAGTGGCAGTGTCTACAAGAATAGGGCATATCTTCGGAACAAGCGGGAGGCGTATGGGCCTGCCGCCGATGATCTGGAACAATACGTCAAGCTATCGCCCCATGCTTCTGACCGGGGTGCCATGCAGAGGGCCATACTGGAACTGCGAAACATGTAGATGCGGTGCGCGGGATTTGAACCCGCGATAACCAGCTTGGGAAGCTGGCGTCCTACCGAGCTAGACCAGCACCGCCCAAATGACATACATACCAACGCAATTAAATAGGTTGATCGACATACATTATGTAATGGATGCACGCTGTCCTGAATGTAGCAGAGTAGCCATACTAGATGATGATGTGACACATGTAAGATGCCCCCATTGCGGGTTTGAGGCTGACTATGACAACTATCTTGAGATAATGAAGAATGCTGCCATAAACATGGCTGCCGACTACATTCCCGACAGGCCCGGCTTATGACATACTGGCAGCACCAAAACTCTCCCTAGTGGTTCGAGTGTACTGCATACTATATCTTGCTATTATACCTGAATACTCATCTAGAGTATTCTTCATATCCTGGATGGCATCACCCAGATAAAATCCCGGACAGTCTCCAGTAAACTGGTATGTTGCCTGTATGCGGGCCTGGCCACCATGACTCTCCAACCATGTACTGAATGGATACAGATAACATACTCCCGGTCTTGCGGGATGCAGACTACATGCTCCACCATCATCTAGAAACCTACATGGGATTCTCGTCCCGTCATCTTCTGCCGTTTCATCATATTTGCGTTTTAGATTTATTCCGGTTATGATGGCTGATGGCTCCTGCCAAGTAGCCAGTACGGTCTCCTTTTTTATAAACTCTGATAGTTTGGAATACCTTAAGTTTGACTTTATTGTGATTAAGTCATCAGATGTCAGGGGTAGCCTGCCCTGGCGCTCACAGCAATTATGGCAGTCAGGCCAGTAACACTTCCACAGTACGTATCTGTTATGTTCAACCAAATACGGTATGTGAAATGTAACATCACCTACAACATATGTGTAGTCTTTACTTTTGACCTCTCCTAAAATGAACTTCCTTAGTGTGGGATCAATATCCCACTCTTTCTCCAGCAAATCCAACGACTTTATCATCTCGCCTACGGACAAACATGATACGTTAGATACAAGTTCGTTATATATGATGGCCGGTTTCTCCAGCAAAGACAAAGGATTTTTCGGACTGTCCAAATTTTGTCAAAAGTGGCAATGTAGACAGTATTCCATATACAAAACACTCCGAATTATACTCCCAAGACCAATCTTGATGATTCAGAGGGATTGTAATTGGTATGGTATTAGATCTTAAATGATTGTAGACCGTATCTTTAGAAAGTCAAATAAAATACCTTAAAATGGGTATTATGTGAAGGCAGAGGTCCGACTATTTCTAGTCATATGTTGTGTAGTTTGAGAGATCATTTTGCCCTAGCAGGAGGAATCAGTATAAGTAATAATATGGTGCGGGAGATGGGATTTGAACCCACGAACTCCTAAGAGATAAGGACCTGAACCTTACGCCTTTGGCCAGGCTGGGCGACTCCCGCACTTTTTTGTGACATTTTAGGAAATAATACCCTTTTGTTAGTACTAGTAAGAATCCCTAAATTTTAATAACAACTCCCTTTGACGCTTGTTTATCTTCTTGGGTATATCCACAATCAGCCGGACGTACATGTCACCGTTCCCCCAGGCATTAACCCTGGGCAGCCCCTTGCCGCGCAGTTTGATTATTGTATTTGACTGACTACCCGAATCAACATTCAGTGATGCAGGATCTTTTAGCGTGGGTATCTTGAACTTACCACCCAGAGTGGCATCAACAATATCAATATGATGATCAAAGTATATGTCAGCTCCATCCCGTCTGAAATATTTGTGGGGCTTCATATGAAGACGGATAACTAGGTTACCGTTTATGCCGTTTGGCACTTCGTGTCCCTCACCCTCTATCATGTAGTCTGCGGGTTCTGCTCCGGCAGGTATGTCAAAGTCAACCGCCTTTGTACCGCGATATTGCCCGGCGCCCTTACAATCCCGGCACGGTGTCTTTATGACAAAACCCCTGCCCTTACAATCCCGGCACGGCATCACTGTTCTAAAAGATGTAAATCCCATATTTCTTGTCGTCTGTCTCTGGCCACTCCCACTACAATATCTACAGGTCTCTCTTTTGGTTCCCGGCGCGCAGCCACTAGCTGAACAAGCATTACAGAGAACATCTTTTTCTACATCAAGATGTATCCGCTTGCCTTGTGCCAATTCCTCTAGTGTTAGTTCGATCTCCTTGAGCAGACTGTCTCCCTGATGCCGCCCATCCTCAAAACCCCTACCAAATCCACCGAATATGTTTTGAAAGATATCATCAAATCCACCACCCCCAAATATGTCTTCACGAGTGTACTGGCTGTCCACGCCCCTGTGACCTTGTTGATCATACAGCTGCCTCTTCTCCGGATCCGATAGTACACCGTAAGCCTCGGCTATCTCCTTGAAATGTTCAGTAGCATCGGCAGATTTATTTCTGTCAGGATGAAATTTGAGGGCCAGTTTTCTGTACTGTGATTTTATCTCATCGGCATTGGCATCCTTACCAATGCCTAAAACCTCATAATAATCTCGTTTTGCGCTCAATCTGATTCGCCTCTAAAAGCGCATTAATTTGGTTTAGCATTACTATCGGTGCCGGTCCGTCCCTGCTCACCGGACGTGGCTTCCTCCTGTGGGCCGGTCCGTCCCTGCTCACCATGCGTATCAGTGGACTGTTGTGACCTTTGGTATATCTGGGCGCTGATCTCATTCACTAGGGCCTTTAGGGAGTCTAACTTTGCCTTTAACTCCTGCGTATCCTTGTCCAATGCTTCACGAGTCTCCTTGATGGCATCGGTTATCTTGATGCCTTCCTCCTGGCTTATCTTGTCCTTGAGATCCTGATTAATCAATTTTTCAGACGTATAAATAAAACTCTCTGCCTCGTTGCGCAGTGTTATCTTTTCTAACTTTTCCTCATCATCCTTGGCATGCTGTTCTGCATCCTCGCGTAGCTTCTCTATCTCCTCCTTGTTCATCTTTGAGCTGGACTCTATCGTAATCTTGTTCTCCTTCTTTGTGCCCAAATCCTTGGCGGTGACATTTATTATTCCGTTGGTGTCTATGTCGAACTTTACCTCTATCTGAGGTACGCCCCGTGGCGCCGGAGGCAGCTCTGTTAGGTTAAAGCTACCCAGGGATACATTATCGGTAGCCATCGGCCTCTCGCCCTGAACCACATGTATGGTAACCGAAGTCTGATTGTCCGCGGCTGTCGTAAATACCTTGGATTTGGATGTGGGGATTGTAGTATTTCTCTCTATGAGGGGCTCACGCACTCCACCTAGAGTCTCGATTCCCAAGGTCAGCGGAGTGACATCCAACAGCACAATGTCAGTCTGAACATCACCCGCAATTATGCCTGCCTGTATGGCAGCACCCATAGCAACGGCCTCCATTGGGTCCACACCCGCCTCCGGGTCCTTTCCAACAATCCCGGCCACATACTCCTTTACCACAGGCATGCGGGTAGGGCCGCCTACCAGGACTATGCGATCAATATCACCAAAGGTTATATCTGCGTCCTTTATTGCATTATCTAGCGAGGTCCTACATCTCTCAACTATGGGGCGGACCAGCTCTTCCAGCTTGGCTCGTGTAAGTCGTACATCCAGATTCTTTGCATTATTTTGGTGCATGGCTATAAACGGCAGATTGATATCCGTCTCCATTATGTTCGATAACTCTATTTTTGCCTTTTCGGCGGCTTCCTGAATACGGGTCATTGCCGTGGTATCTCCTGATGGGTCTATTCCCTCTTTTTTACGGAATTCGTCCAACACATAGTTTATTATGGCCTTATCCATGTCGGTACCGCCAAGATGTGTATCTCCTGATGTACTCATGACCTCAAAGACACCACCTCCCATCTCCATTATTGTAACATCCAGAGTACCGCCACCAAAGTCAAACACTAGAATCTTCAAATCCTCGGCAGCCTTGTCCAATCCAAACGCCAGGGATGCTGCAGTTGGCTCGTTTATTATGCGTACCACATCAAGACCTGCTATCGTCCCAGCATCCTTGGTAGCCTGTCTTTGGTTGTCATTAAAGTATGCAGGAACTGTGATTACTGCCTTTTCCACAGTATCGCCGGTGAATGCTTCTGCATCTCTCTTTATCTTTTGAAGTATGAATGCGGATATCTGTTGGGGCTTGTAGTCTTTGCCCTGTATTGCAAACTTGTGTTCGGTACCCATCTTACGCTTGGCAGCAGCGATGGTGTTATCCGGATTGGTGACTGCCTGCCTGCGGGCCGGCTCCCCGACTAACAGCTGACCATCCTTGGCGAATGCAACTATTGAGGGAAATGCCTTGCCTCCCACAGAGGTCCCCTCGGCTGCGGGTATTATTGCTGGCTTACCAGCAGTCATGACGGCTGCTGCCGAATTACTTGTCCCTAAATCTATTCCTATTACTTTGACCAATTATGATTCTCCACCTTTTGTTGACACTTCTACCAAAGCTGTTCTTAGAACTCTATTGTTGATAATATATCCCTTTCTTAGCTCTTTTATCACGGTATTCTCTTCCAAATCAGACTTTTCGACTATGCGCATGGGCTCATGTAAATTTGTGTCCAGTACGTCTCCCACCGCATTCATGGGAGTGATGTTGTTCTTTGTCAGCATTGCGGTGGCATTCTTGAGTATGGAATCAAGACCTGACGTGTCTATCTCCTGCGCCTTATAGACATCCCGGGCACGCTCAAAGTCATCGTATATATTCAAAAAGTCTCGCATGACTACATCCATCTTTTGATTTATGCCGTCACGAATTGTCGCCTCGGCCCTTCTCTCCAGATTTACATAGTCCGCGAGCGCCCGCTTGTACTTCTCCTCGAATTCCAAGGATTTGGCCACATCGGTATCAGGCATAGTGTCTGGTTTGTTCTCTTCTGGTATATCGTCTGGCTCTTGGGACATTCATTATACTCTGCTTAATTACCAGTTTATATCTCTTAAACCGAGACCGTAGGCGTTGCCTTTATTATTATGGACTCCATATCGTCCTGTCTAGCCATTGCCTCCTCATAATTGGACTTTGAGCAGGCTATCACCAGCGTTGTTCGATTGGGACGAAAGTTCTTTAATGTACCGTGTTGCTCTACCCTGCTTGTGTAATCTTGAAGTCTTGTCATCAGGTTTTGCATGACCTCAAGCCGGTCTCCCCGTATACTAAACCTGTCTACCTCCCAGGCGACTACAATATCGGTACGACTCATTTTAAGTCCCTTCTCCCGGACTGTATGCTTGACACTATCAACAAGTTTTTTTATGTACATGTCTATGGCCCGAATGCCCCCCTTTACCAGATATAGTACATGCCCCACATTATCCTGAGAATCCTTGATTAACTGCAAATCCAACAGGCCCTCAACCATATCGTCCAGAAATGTCTCATTGGTATATGGCAGGGCATCTGAAACATATGTCCCATACCTATACATCTCTATCTTGCTAATGGTTTTGGCAAACTTTGAGAATGCACTAATCGCATGCTCCCTTTCTGCCATTGTCATCGGAATAAACACCAGGTCTTTATCTAAAATATCAATCAATTCAGTATTCGTATTTCCCCGGACAGTTCCAACAATACCTCTCTGCTGTCCTGAGCCTAGTGGGTAGTAGTAGTACGAGATACCCTGTCCTGCTTCTACACCTGTAACGTGTTTTAGTAGTGATAAATTCTGTATATTCCCTCCCAGACCCAATGGTATGTTGCATATTATTGAGCTACCATCTACCATATGCGCCACTGCATCCTTGAACTTTGAGTAAATCTCCATCTTGCAGTCATCCTCTACTCTGCGAATGCGGGGTGCAAAGAACAGGTATTTTGCTTCGGAGACCGCAACCTTTACAGGCACCGCATCCATCAAGGGCTCATCTGCATTTAGTGTAGCCACATCAGGGTACATCTTTGCTATCTCTGGCCTGAGTATGACTGCCGAACTCAAAGTCTCATCTATGAGGTGGACCTGTATTCTCCGCTCCACTAGCCTTGATGCAAGGCTATATCCTTCCGTACTAAATCCATACACCACTGCATTTTCCATATCTTTGGTAAATTATATTGCCAAAAAAACTTATGGTTGTGGTTTTACATATAGGACTTGGCAGTATGCATCTAAAGGACCTGCGCATAGCACATTTTAAAACCAACAGTGATGCTGGGAATAATTACGTAGGAATGCCACGCAAAAGTTAGGATTTGGTATGCCGTCTTAGTGTCTGGCATGTACATGTGTGTTGTAGGCGGCACATTTCATATCGATACAGCACAACATCAGTGGTGTCGCTCCCGAGGGAAAATTTATCCTATAAACACACACAAATAATACTAATATTATATTGAAGGTACTGCCTGTGTGGTGAGCCTACAATAATGCATCGCAGTATGGCAGCCCGGTAGTGTAGCGGTCAAGCATAGGGGCCTTTGGAGCCCTTGGCCCCAGTTCGAATCTGGGCCGGGCTATCTATGAGTTTATACATAATTATCGATCTTTAATAGTGTTTTATTTTTTAAATAATAGCACAACCTTTCTATTTTTATTATTCAATGTGACTTTAATAATTTAAATTATATAAAAGTTGTATGAACCAAGCTTTTTCACAATATGATCAGCCAAAATTGAACTCGTAAATGTGGTTAATAATACGTGCGCAGAATACCCAATTGT
>VXON01000101.1 GCA_009840065.1 Cenarchaeum sp. SB0662_bin_33
TAGCACCAAAAAACGCTGCAAGTATAAGAAAAAGTAGTTGTTGCCGCACACTCCCACGACCCTAAAATAACTACTATGCATACAGGCCAATATTGTTACATCCGCATACGTGATTCTATCTTGTAGCACAGACATAACTTGTGTACTTCTCCAAAAATGAGGCACATGCAATCTCAGTAGCGTGTATGGGCGACTTTAGTACTGCATAAACTTATGCACGCCGCTATACAAGCATGTTTATTGCATCAAACGCATCCTCGCCGGTTACACTGCCCACAACCACCACCTTGCCCGTGCCGAATATCATTACTGTACAGCCGTTTAAGCGGAACCTGACGCCGGGAAACTCGGTAGGATCATACATTGCGCCGCTCAGCCGCGACAACACATCTATCGGCACACCCATGTCAACCGTACCGCCCACAACCACGTTTCGCACGTTTATCTTTATCATGTGTGGTCCAATGACCGCTACCTTTTAAGGCGCTATATGGCATACCGGCGGTGCGCAGTCTTTGTAGTATGCGGTTGTGCTGTGCATTTATCTGGGGCCTGGAAAGAAATGGTGACCTGTTGTACAGCTGAGAAAGTTGTGACCCGGACTGGAAACACAGGTCTTTGTACATCAAGCGTGCGGAGTGGAGATGAGGCCTAATCTGGCAGAGTGGAAATTGGGGTTGGAGTAAAAATATGGGTCAGGTCAGCGTTTCTTCCCAGTCCCCGGAGTTGATCACTTGCCCACTATATGCGGCCCGAGGCCACCAAGGATAAAAAACGAATGATATGTCAGTCCTCATAGGTGTTATCAGCGTTGGTTTTTGCTGCGGCGCCGTACGTGTGATCGCTGCCCGACGGGTCCCATTCATCCTGAATTACCGCACCAGTTATACCATACTTGGATAGGGACGTAGTGTCGTTCGGCAGTGTAAACTGACCCGTCACGTATACGTACTGGCTGAGAACGTCGGATGTGTTGGATGCAGATACCGAAGCCATAAAGTGTATATCGTCACTGGTGTGCGGGGAGTCGCCTCGGTTGTCCTGGTGGTTGGTGGATGATTCGGACACTCGGTTCCATCCCACGCCGTTGTCGCGGTCGTCAAACTGGCAACCAATCGTGTCTTGGTGGGTACATGTATCCGCCCATAGGTTCAAGTATGCTGCGTTCTGCTTTGGAACTACTCTCACTCCTGCCGCATAGGCCGTGGGGAGTGAAGACTGGTCGTACTCTACCGTGACCACGGCTCCATGCCGGATGTTGTTGTTCTGATATTCTTCTATCGCTGTTATCTCTTCGGCAGTCAGCTCACGGTTGTTTGCTAAATCCTCGCGTAGTTGTACCGGATCGCAGTCCTCCCAAAAGAGATCGCACACTGCTATATGCATCTCCCAATGCCAATATTCCCAGTCCTGTTCCCGAAGATCGTTGGGCACGTACCCAATATTGGCGACGTCGGTCATCGTCTGGTAAACGTTCTCTGCATAGTGGAAATTATCTTCGGTGAGAACTATGGCCAATACTGCCGCGTCTATCTCAGGTATGGTGTGAGGTGGTTGATACTGTTCAATTATCCAGTCGTGCATGAGGCCCTCGTTGGTTGTAGGGGCGTATCCGTCACCCAGTCTCTCCTTTTGAGCCAGCAACGCTACCACCTCCCATGACGCATCATGTTCCATGTCCGGACTGAACATGACCTCAAAATCGTGTAGTACCAATGCAGCGTCGCGCGTATATGAATCCAATCCGTCAAATTCGGCGTTCCTGTACCATTCTATCCATTCATCATGCGCGTTGGTCCCCACTACAGGCGGCGCCACAAAGGTGTCGCCGGGATTTTCGGGGGCTTCAGAGCTACCTTGGAATAGTACATAACTGCCTCCATTTTGTGTAGGGTTGGCGGCCAGTAATATCGCTATAGGTATAACCAATGCCAGCGCCATGATGGTAAGTTTTTTGTTCTTTTTAGTCATTACACACATGACCCAATTGTATTATATAGTATCTATGATGTGACTGCGGTATGCCTCTTCAATACAAATACGTGGTTATGCTCAGCCGGTGGCGCTCCACAGAAGAGTGTCTATTCCATAGCGGACCCTGTCGCCACCTCGACCTACGTTTCTACTCCAGATTACCGTTTCTTCCCAGTTCCGTTTTGAATCATTCCTTTTATACCGCCGCTACTATACATCACACATGATACGCATCAAGCCCTACGAATGGCTCCACATGACAGTAGAGGGACGCGGCTCGGCGGGAAAGACAAAACTGAACGGCACACTCTACATCACCCCGCACAGAATAGTAATACAGACAGCCAACGGCCCCGAGTGGTCTGCCAACATAAAGGACATAACAGTGCAGTCAAAAGACACAATCCGTATACAGGACGGACGACAATGAAAGTGTTTTGCTTTTTGAAGTTGGCGCTCGGTTGGATACATCTGTAAAAAGCAGTCTTTTGTTTGGGGAAATATGCACTACCTAGCCAAGTACAGTGTGCGAAATTAGGGGTTGGATCTCAAGGTACATAAAGGGGAAGTGCACAAGTCCCTTCGATCTAACCAAATGAGCAAATGTTTTGCTTTTTGAAGTTGAGTATGCGTATGGGCGATTTTAGTACTGCATAAACTTATGCACGTCACTATACATCATATCTTTCTCTCCTTTAATCCGCCGGTACTAGTTACATACCGGCGCATTGCATCAGGCTGGACACCAACTGCACCAGATACACTAGGTATGTTGACCTGATGGTTTGCTCTGCGCGCAGATAGTAGTACCGCTATGGCCGCCTGCATCGCCGGCCCAAGGTCCGTATATCTCTTGCTCAACTGATATGTAGTGTTGTCGGGTAGGTTTAAGCGTTTGAATCCCCGCTGCACAAACACATGTGGGTCCTGCTTTGGGTGCGGCCCCAACTTATTCATTATCTTTTCTACGACGGTCTTTGGTGTGCCGCAGCAGTCTGCGACCTCCCGCATTGTTATTGGTTTATTGTTGCGTCTAACCCACACATATATCGAGGTGGTCAGTACCGCCGGCACGGTACGGCCTCTCAGTATACCCGACTGTATAGCCTCCCTGTATACGTCCATTACACCATCTATATCAGAGATGTTAAGTGTATTGCACCACTCTTCTGCCAACTCTCTGTCCTGTTTGATGAATCTCTCTTCCCGCATATAATACACAACTGTACGGTAGTGTATAAGGGTACTTAGTCTGTTAGTGTGTGTAATAATTCAATGCCACACCAACAAAATTAATTTGCGAGTGCCGCATTTTGAGGAATTCTGTGGTGCGGCTCCCTGAAGGGCCATACTAAGACGGCTAGGTTCGATTGGGCAATACTGCTACTGTGATGGAATTCTTTTGTAATCGTGCCTAAAGGCGGAGTATTATGATGGTCGCCGCAGGAAACCACAGGTGTTCCGGCCACTTGTACATGGGAGGTAGCCGCTCATGTGGTAATCCACCTCTGTAGCGCATTTATACTTACCAGCTCTGCATGGTCAGCATCAATATCGTTGGTTTTTTGCATTGCCACATCCCCAATGTTCAAGTTATGGTTGTACGCGGCAATCTTGGTGGCAATCTCGACGTATGCCGTGTGTGGGGTACGGACGCGCACCAACTCGCCAAAGACCCGTTAAGACGGAGATTACAATTTCGACTAACCATCACAGTCCGTACCGAGCGTGCTTCTTCCATTCCTTTTGGCTATATAGACGCTCGTCCTTCCGCATGCCATGCAGCTCCCTGATGTCGCAGTTGCCCTTTCCACCCAACTATACCAGAACGGCCAGTGTGTGGGAGATATCTACACCACCCGAGCGGTTATTGGAGTTTATCCGAAAGTGTTTTGCTTTTAAGTTGATCGTGCGTAAAAACGTTGACGCGTGCGCTAAATTAAAAATTAATGATTTTTTGGTAATGAATTGGCTATTCAAAAAGCAAAACACTTTAATAAAAAATTACTTAATATAAATACTTTGATCTTTAAAAAATATAATTTATATTGCTGTGCAACATACCCAGACAATAATTGCTAGACAGTCTAATCTACTGGACATCATATAATTTCTAACACATACTTTTAGATCATTCCCATGCAGCTATTTTATGGAAAGGATGGCATGACTGCTGCATAGCTAGAGAAGCGATGATTCAGAGGATGTACCCGGACATCCCGTATCACGTCATGCTTGCATCCAATGCCATACAGTCCGGCAGGATATGGATTATGACCGTTGCTGTGACCTATCTGCAGCTCCTCATCATTTGTAAAGTAATAGTTGGTCAATGTTGTACGTATTGTATACTGTAGTGACTCCAAGACCTGTGACTGATTCAGGTATTCGCGTCCTATGGATGCGGCAAACAGATATACGGCCTCTACCGAATTACGATTTTTAAATCTAGAGAGATGCCGAATGGCATGAACTACAACCTCGGAGCCCAAAGAGTGTCCCATAATACGAATGCGGGTATTAGGATTTGCCATATTTATGTCCTGAACAAATCGGGCCAGATGAAGACCGTTCATTATGGCTATCTCTCGGGCCACTTGTAGCGCCCCCAAATTACTCCTTTGATGCCCGCCAATTACATCTGAATCATAGCTGAATCCTATGACTTTGCCGGCGTAATTCAAGTTTTCCAACGTATCTGCCACAATCAGCACCTTGGATGCGGCCCCCCTGCTGTCGTTACGCATGCCATGCACTACAACTACAAACTCGTCCAGCTTAACTAGGTCTCCAAGGAGGTTGGCCGGATACACCCCATACTCCCTCTGTTTTAGGCGCTCGGCGGTACGACGGTCATAATACCCACGTGTGGTAATGCGGGGAACGATCAATGCTCCTTCAATGCCGTCTTTTGGCGCTCGATGTCATCCATATCGACCTTTTTAAAGAGTGGATATACATCCCCCAGCTTGTGGCCGGGTTTGATGGATATTGTAGATAGCTGATTCCAGGATTTGCTGGTTATCTCCTGTTTTATTCCAAGTTGTCTCCATATGCGTCCTGCCGCGTTTGGCATGAACGGGTATAGCGCCAAGGCTATGCTGTGTACAGCATTAGCAGAGTAGAATATGCAGGAGCGTGCCGCCTCCCTATCTTTCCATGGTTCCTTGTATTGAAAGTACTGGTTGAATGACGCTGAGAACTTTATCAGCCTCTTCAGGGCCCTGTCGGTGTGGTGGAGCGCCATATGTGCATCTATCTCTCCGGCTATCTGCGTTATCTCCTCCCTTGCCTCCTCATCCCTACTGTCATGGTGAGCAGGTTCTGGGATAATACCGCCAAACGTCCTAACCGCAAACCCCAATGAGCGGTTTACAAAATTTCCCAGATTTCCAATCAACTCCGAGTTTATGCGTGCGGCAAAGTCATCTAAATCAAAATTGAGATCATCTTGCGAATAAGGTGTTATGAACAACAAGTAAAACCTCAAATAGTCTGCAGGATATGCCTTCAAAAAGTCCCGAAGGCCGATATACCAGTTTCTACTCTTTGATATCTTTTTGGACTGTAGACTAAGGTGGCCCCGAGTGGGAATATAGTCCGGCAGTTTGTACTCTGAGTCTATTCCCATTCTTATTGCAGGCAGGAAGAGATAGTGATGATAGACTATATCCTTGCCTATGAAATGGTAGATATCTGCCGAGTTCCAAAACTCCTGACCGTCTATTCCCCTCTCGCTTAGGAGTTTGGTGGTGGTGGATATGTATGCTAGATGGTTGTCAAACCAGCCATAAAACACCTTGCCGGCCGCATCAGATAGTGGTATGGGAACCCCCCAAG
This sequence comes from Cenarchaeum sp. SB0662_bin_33, assembly GCA_009840065.1. Classification (GTDB taxonomy): domain Archaea; phylum Thermoproteota; class Nitrososphaeria; order Nitrososphaerales; family Nitrosopumilaceae; genus VYCS01. Next base: position 5,815 of record VXON01000101.1, read on the forward strand.
TTATGTCTCGTGTAACATCCCAGTCAACGAGCCCTTCTTTGATCCAATTCTTGACATATTTTTTAATGTCTGACTGTAGATTTGTATTAGAGTCCAGCCACGACTCGAGAGGTTTGGCAAACTGTTTCAGGTGAAAAAAGTAGTGTTTTGTGGGCTTCATTATGGGAGTCTGGCCGCACAGTATACATTTTGGGTCTATGATGTCTTCAGGAACACTTCCACACTTTTCGCATAGGTCCGAGTACTGGTCTTTTGCACCACACTTGGGGCATGTTCCCTGTACATACCGATCAGGCAGAAACTTTTTGTCTATGGTACAATAGTATTGTATTATCTCTTTGTGATAGATGTGCCCGGCCTTGTTCAATTTATCAAAGACGTATTGGACGAACTCTGCGTTCTCTTTTGAGCTTGTGCGTGAGAAGAGATCAAAGTCAATGCTTAATGCTGTAAAATCCTCAAGATCTCTCTTGTTCCAGTGCGCCGAATACTCCTGAGGTGTCTTCTTCTCCCTCTCGGACTGTATGAGTATGGGGGTACCATAGTCATCTGATGCGCATACAAAGTATGCCTCTACACCCTTCATTCTGAGATATCTGGTGGTGACATCCGCGGGTAGATATGTTGATGCCACATGGCCTAGATGAATCTCCCCATTGGCATACGGCAGGGCGCTGGTTATCAGGGCTTTGTCTCTCATCATTTTTGCCATACATACTGTGCTTAATGAGTTTGTCGTGTTGGAGGGGGAGGACGCGGTGCCGGCTAGGACGGACTAGGACGGACCTGCACCTCCCAATGCAGTCAAATGCGACTATGCATAATTGCTAATTTGTGAGAACCCCGACAGATACAACCATACTAGTATAGATCAAATTAATATTAAACAACATGAATCAATTTAAACATTTTTAATATGGGCAGGCACCCCATTGCGTTATGAATCCCTTTTTAGCTGTATTATTGGTTATTGGTGCTGCATATGCAGGTATGGCGTATGCCGACGATGTGGTACACATTAATGGTGACCCATATGCATTTATCGCTTATAAAGACACAATCAGGATAGTTGACCTTTCAGTCCCCCACGCGCCCCTGATGGCATACTCCATACCCGTACAATCAGAAGACTCCCATATGGTGACATTCCATATGGACAAGGGCCTCTACCTTGTGGCATATGATGCAGGCGATGACTCATTGCACATATTTGATGTCACAAGCCCCTACAGCCCAGTTTCAACGCATACGGTACAGCATGTTGGTGCAGTGACCGGATTGGACATTGTAGATACCCCGCAGGAGACGCTTGTGATGCTAGCATATGATGATACAATACGGATGCTAAGTGTGTCTGTCCCCGACAATCCAAGTATAGTGCATACCATTCATCCGGTGTGGGGGAGTCACATACCAGATGGCATATCCCACATGCTCCCCTTTGGCATACACGACGATTCATATGCCTTGGCGGTAGGCAAAACTTCTGCCCAAATAATAGACCTTGATGAGCCAAACTCGTTTAAGGTATCCATACAGCAGAATGTGCATGGATTTGATCATATAGGGGAGTTTACCGATGCCCAGATACTTGAGTATGACTCGCGTGTATATGGTCTTTTGGCAGGTCATGACTCTGTAATAATTACCGACCTGTCCTCTCCGGACAATCCTCATCAGGTGGGGGTCATATCCCTAGAGTCAGAGGATACGCACCCACTACGGATAGATGTCATACATGGTGGAGATACACCATACATTCTGATACTTGATGGAGAGATTCTGCATATCGCCGATGTAACCCAGCCCGATATGATATTCAGCGTGCAGGTCGGACCAGATCTTCATAACGTGATTGGGTATGCAGACGGTGTGCATCTCGAGGTATTGCTGACCGGTGATGACCTACTCATCCTAGATGTGACCGACCCGGCGCAGGCGACCCCGGCATATCTACGAGGCGACCAAAAACTGCTTGCGCCCCTGACGGTGGAGACTGTTGTAATACAGGATAGTCTATATGTAGTCACCATCAGCAGCGCCGGCGATACCATTCAAATATTTGAGATTACGAATTCTGATGATATAATACCCGTCTCAGAAGTAGCCGGTGGGCAGTTTGGGTACAAAGGCATCCACGGCCCCCAAGACATAACAATAGTACAACAACATAATAACAAGACGTATGCCATCATACCAAATGTAAACAGCAACAGCGTAGCGATACTAGACATATCAGACCCACACGTACCAGTACTTATACATAGCATAAATGACATCCCAGAGATCAAGTCTCCCGTAGGGGTAGAGACGTTCGATGTGGGTTCAAGCTCCTACATTGCCATTGCGGTCAACTTTATCAATGGTGTGTTTCTGGTGGATATAACCGATATTCATGCGCCAAGGCCGGCACTCCTGATACGGGATGGTCAGTATGGGTTTGAGGCGCTTTCTGGAGCCACAGGACTAGAGTCCGTAACAATAGATGATACGGTATACCTACTGGTTACCGGCTACTACGACAATGCCGTACAGATAATAGACCTGACCGACCCCCTCTCGCCAGCTCCGGCCGCTGCAATATTTGATGATGTGGGTGGATACAGCATAGGGGGCCCGCATCAGATAAAGGCGGCCACCATGGAATCAGGCACATATGCTGTGGTGACCAGCATATACGATGATACAATAACCATCATAGACATAACAGATCCCGTCTCTCCAAGCATGACCTCACAGATAACAGGCAGTGACTTTCAGGGCATTACATCACCAGATTATATGGACATACTACAGACGGACGGCCATACATACGTCATGGTCACCAGCTACTATGATGCATCAGTAAGTGTAATAGATATGACAGACCCCGCCTCTCCGATACTTGTGTCCAGCGCCATACACAATGTGGATGGATTTGACATGGAGGGGCCCTTGGGCATATCTGTCAAGTCACATGACGGTAGCACATATGCTGCCGTTGCAGCATACTTTGGCAACGGCATACAGATTATCGACATGACTGACCTATCAGCACCAAGGCCTCACTCGCTAATATCATCGGGCATAGAGAACTCTGTGGCACTCTTTGGCTCACATGGCATAGGTCACATTATAGTTGATGACACGCCATATGCCATCTCTTCGGTATTCTCGCAGGATGCTGTACGGATAACGGACATATCCGACCCCCTAAAACCAATACCCATCACTGTACTTGAAAATGATGAATCATTTGCGCTTGATGGTCCCATAGGAGTAACATCGGGCGCGATAGCAGGAAAGCCCTATGCGTTGATATCCAGTGTCTGGAGCGGCGCCATACAGGTGGTAGACATGAGCAATCCCAGTCTGCCGGTACCCGCTTCGGTGATTGGCAGTCATGCAGATAGCTCAGAGGGCTATAGGGGAGTCGTGGAGGCGAACCTGGCATATGTGAATGGGCACGTCTATGTTGTTGCCATATCAGGATTTGAGGATGTCGTGCATATAGCAGATGTAACTGATCCGTACAATCCCACCCATATTGCTACAATAAAGGATGGTACGGGCGGATTTACATTCTCGGCTAGTCAGGGATTGGATATCGCATATACGCCAAATGGTGTCTTTGCCATAGTGGCAGGCTTCATTCCAGGAACTATACAGATTATAGATATAAGCGACCCACACACCCCGGCTCCCGCCTCATTTGTAACTACCGAAACAGAAAATTTTGAGTTGATAGGATATATGCCGGATATCACAGCGGTTCAGATAGGCAACAAGACCATCATGGCCGCCATAAGTTATCGTACCAATACCATTACGCTGGCAGATATCACAGACCCATTCAATATACAATACATCAACACAATACAGAGTGGTCAGCCAGACATCTTTATACACAATCCCGAAAGCATAGAGGCCCTGACAATTGGGGATCAGGTATATGTAGCCGTTGCTAGTATCAATGACAGCATAGAGTTGTTAAATATAACAGACCCCCACAACCCCACTCTTGCAGGCTTGGCAGGTAGTGGAATAGAGTCTACGATTTATGGAGTTACGGATTTGGATTCCATACGTGTGGGTTCAAGCCACTACATACTGGCGCTTACACCCAATTCCGACATATCCTATATAATAGAGATAACTGACTCGGGCATAAGTCAGGTCTCGAATATACCACCTGTGCCGGTACGATAGTCATGTCACATACAGAGACCCGTCAGGTTCTCGATGTCGTGGAGGCATTCTTTGAGGTGGGAAGGACAAAGGATACTGCCAAATTACACAGTCTACAGCTGAATGATCCACGCTTTAGCAGCTTCAGTGACGTGCCCCCCCTAGACATGAAGAACTTTGACACCACGCTCATGCTAGAAGAGCTGCGCTTTGTCAGTATATCAGACTACAACTACAAGTTGATAGAACCCAAGGTCAGTATCTTTGGAGATGCGGCCATTGTGGCATTCGGGCTGCAGCAGACCGGAATGCTGGTGGACAACAAAAATTATACCGGCGAGCATATATCAATAGATGGTCGGGGCACATTTGTACTTGTAAACATTGATGGGCACTGGAAGATTGTACACATACACCTATCCCGCAGCTAAATATCCAATATACGCCCACACTGAACACAACAGACCGATACATTGTCTGATTTGACCCTCCTGAACTTTCTAGATCCGCATGGACAGACCGGACATGTTCTGTGGACCATCAGTGAGTGGTGGGGTCCGTATCCGACTTTATTATGGTCCTTAGGCGTTCGGTACCATCTATAGAGTCAACCATGCGGGATACCGGGGCCGGTACCAAATCCCGCCAACCATCACCCTGTACCATCATGTCTCTTATGGCAGTGGCGTTTAGTGTTTGACGCGAAAACATCTTTGGGGAAACCACTGCTATGCCCGAATCGGCTAGGAGCATAGCAACGTACTCGTTTCCACTATACACGACATCAAAGGGTGGCAGCGCCGCCCTAAGATATGAGAGCCATGTAGATACGTTTGGTTGATTCTCCACGCCAAGTATCATGTATCTGTGGGGTTCCACATCAGACTCTAGCAACGAGTTACGAATCATCTCTATTCGCTCGCCTGCAGTAAAGGGGTCCATGCGGATGTAGTTGAACTGTGAGCCGGTCACCGCTATTATGATATCATCACACTCTTCCAGTACCTGCCTTACGAGGTTCAAGTGTCCGTTATGAAAGGGCTGAAAGCGTCCCATGACAAGTCCTCTCATAGTATGTCATGTGTGCACGACCATATAATAATACAGACTGCATACTGTGTGAATCTCATATCTACATGTAGCCAGACACAAAGGCTGAGTCCCCCTGCAAAGGCAAAATGGTTTTTGGATTGCCCAGAAAGTGTTTTGCTTTTTGAAGTACGCTGATACATCTGTAAAAAGCAGTCTTTTGTTTGGGGAAATATGCACTACCTAGCCAAGTACAGTGTGCGAAATTAGGGGTTGGATCTCAAGGTACATAAAGGGGAAGTGCGCAAGTCCCTTCGGAAACTGAAATGAAGGGACAAGCACTACATAAA
>VXON01000020.1 GCA_009840065.1 Cenarchaeum sp. SB0662_bin_33
TTTTTACAGATGTATCCAACCGAGCGCCCAACTTCAAAAAGCAAAACACTTTCATGATTACAGTATTTTGTATCAACTATTGTGCCCCTGTATAATTATGCCGGCAGCTTCGGCAGTTGTCTTGCCACCGATTCCATTGTGGCCATGCACAATTGTTCTATGCGCGACACATCAGTGAATCCTCCCATAACCTCTAGTCTATATATTCTAGAAGAATACATTCTGAATATGAGCCGTCTTGTCCTAGTGATTTTTATAATTATTGCTACACTAGGAGTATCTATCGGCATACAGGCCCAGGCATTTCCGCTCCTAGCAAAGACCGAGGTGGGCGCCACGTATCAGGATCTAGGAAACCTGGGTATAGCAAAATTTCTACCATATGTGGTGATACCCATCTTTATTGGAATACTCTTAGATAGAATCAACAACGTTTATGTGCTGATACTTGGGACGCTGTTACGCATAGTGCCACTCTTTATGATATCGATGGCCACCAGCGTCTTTGAGATGATCATATGGCAGTTGGTTATTGGGTCCTCACACTCGTTTCTCTGGCCGGCTAGTGAGTCACTACTCTCATCCAACATCCGCCACAGAAAGAGGTACATCGCCCACCTTATATTGATCTTTGTAGGTGGCATGATGGTAGGCCCCCTTCTGGGCGCCATGATACTGGAAGCCTCGGACAACAACCTACGCCTGCTGTTTCAGATATCCGGAGGTATAATGAGCGTAAGCCTTATACTGACTTTTTGGATGCGGCATGCCCGCCCCACAAAGAGACATACACACCTTGATTTGAAGTCATTTACAAAGATATTTCGTTTTCCCGTGGTGCTCTCCTTGCTGGTACTGAGTACGGCACTCTTTGGCATGTTGTTTACCACACACCCAGCATTTCTCAACGACAATGGCATAGGAATATCTGCAATACTGGTTTTATATGCAATCTATGGAGTCTCCCGCATGTTATCCATGTTGCTGGTGCCGCGCATACACGATCATGCGCCTGTAGCCCTTACCATGTCCGCAGTAATGATAACCGCTGCGATGGTCATATTCATAGTTGACATATCATACTCTTCGGTTATAATAGCCATGATTCTACTTGGAGTGGGATTATCCATAATATATCCAATGTCCCTAGAGGCAATTCTCTCGCGCACACACAGGCGCATCCACAACAAGATAATCGGCTCTTTTGCATCCCTAGTCGGAGTCGGATGGGTTTTGGGACCTCTCATTGGTGGGTATGCGGCCAATACGTTTGGTTCCATAGCTCCCTACTGGCTATTCCTCATTATTGGTGCTGGCGTATCATGTCTGTCATTACTGCTACATAGAAGACAGAATGTAAACGAGGTGCTGAGCGCACCAGGAGATGAGTCCTGACTGTTGTTATTATAGCAAAACTGCATCTGGCCGGATGCGCATCCCACCTGACATATTCTGTACTGTCCGGATATCTCTTGGGGGGGGGGTGGCCATTTGCACACCATCTGCTTGTACATACTCACCCCCCTCTGATGCAGAGATTTACGCACCAACCCCAGATGACCCACAACTATTATTAACATATGTTGAGTGTTTACGGTGATTGGTATCAACATGGAAGATAAGCACGGGGTTAAAGGACACTATAGGTAAGGAGCTCATCACCAAGGCACAAACGACAATCTTTGAGCTGGTAAAGAACGCGTATGACGCAAACGCGACACGGGTTGACATAGTATTCCAGAAGGGAATTATATACAAAAGTACACAGCCTCGGCTGCACACCCATACCTTTTCTGACAACTTTTCTGTATTAAGTGGAGCATAGAAGGTGTTGGTTTGTAGTCCCCCTTGTACCACGGCCGTCTCAGGACGACATTCCCTGCCGCCCGTAAGAGGTCAACCTCCCCTTAATTTCCTTCAAAGGTGTAGTTGGACGGGGTTGATGCGTAAATCTGATATTGCCCACTGGCAGCTTGAACAACGTTGGTTTCTTAAGTGTCAGACTGAAGAATGTTATTTGTTTATGTATAGTGCCGTACTATACGATCCAAATATTTATAGCACGATCTTAATACTATCTCTATAATGATTAAACATAAGAGACGGAAAGGATACTGGCGATATTACTAGGGAGACCAAGGTACCCCATATGCAAAAGACACTGATATATGAGAATCCAGCCCCGCATACCGGCTCAAAAACCCGTGGCAGACCCCCCATCCACTCCAAGGAAAAACTGACCTCTAGATGTTGGCCGACAACGAGACATACCGCCAAACTGAATCTGATATGAGTACACCTTGGAGTCACGAGCCCACCCTAGATTATGGCATGCTAGTCAGACACATGCAGACTATCCTACCCGACTGGCTAAATATAATACTGGCAGAGACTGCGCGTCGCTGTCTGGCCGAGGCCGGAGAGGCAACTGCGCCACTGAGAGTTGACAGCAGCGGGGTGGGGACAAAGAGGTTGAACGGCCCAGCAAGAAGGAGTAGGATTTTGTCCAGACATGCCAAAAGATATACTTGCAGTACCGTATGGCAGCCATTTTGGGCCTACAGATAGTGCTGTCTGCGGTGGGAACCCCAGTCTATGTCAACGACACTGTTATGCTGCCTTATAATATCAGGCGTCACGAATCCCATCTGCAGGGCAGGCGGGTTAACACTGATCGTGTACATAATTCAGACCAAAACTGTTAGGTGGTATTAATGCACGGAATGATACCCAACTGTAAGCAGAAGTATACCATCAATCGCTCCAAACCCAGCAGAAGAAAGGCGGCCACGCTGTTCAACCCAAATAAATATGCTCTAAGCGATATAATAGAAGGAATATTCGGAGCCGAAGAGACTTAGGGACACCAAATATACTGCAGGTTCGTCGGTGACGACAACAGAAAGCGATTCGCCAAGGGGAGGGCCATATCTTGGAACATAACCGGTTCCGGTGGGCCAACCGCCTAGGCATATCGATACCCTCGTATGGAGCCCCGCCGGAGGCGGTGTACGCCATAGCACTACCCATCAGCGATGGGATAGCCTGCCAGTGGGACTTGTGCACAGGTCCCTGCTAAAAACTTGGCAGGACTGGTCCTGACGAATAGTGGAGAATTACGCACCAACCCCGGAGGAACCACATGATATATAATGTGGATGCAATGTTTTTTGTAATCTGTAAATTGGAATGACGTGCTCATGATGGATGCCAGTAGGGTGGTCACGAACCTCCCGGTATGGCAGGATGTGGCCATACATAATACTGATGGGTTATGAATATCCCGCATAACTACAATGTCCGATTTATATGGCATAATAAGGCAATAAATAATAGATTGAAACGGACGGCGCTGCACGGATTTTACAGACGTTCAGTAGACGACCGGCTGGAGATTGTAACCGATATGACCAAGCTGGGTGCTGAACATGAGCGGGCGCTGCGCATGGGCATGGATATGGATACGGCCGACTCTTTGGTGGAGAATGTAGTGGGTGTCTATGCGCTGCCACTGGGCGTGGCGACCAATTTTCGTATAAACGGCAAGGATGTTCTTGTTCCAATGGTTACAGAAGAGCCGTCTGTGATAGCTGCCGCGTCGGCAGGCGCAAAGGCCACCAAAGACATCAAAGCGGCCGGACCGCTACCTTATGTCATAGGCCAGATTCAAGTATTGAATCCCACCAAAGGTGCCATGAATATGATAAAGGTTCGGGAACAAGACATACTTGATGCAGCCAACAATATACTCTCAAAGAGGATGTCGGCCATAAAAGTGACTTATGCTATACTTGCAGATGAGATGATAAAGATGGAGATTGTTGTGGATGTCGGCGAGGCGATGGGTGCCAACGCAGTCAACACAATGTGCGAGGGTGTGGCACCCCTCATACAGGAGATTACCGGTGGCAGAGTTCTTTTGCGCATTCTCTCCAACGGGGCTCCGCACATAGGGTACGCGGAGGCGTACTTTGATGTAGAAAGAGCAGTGGCGGAGGACATAGTAAACGCGTACAACTTTGCACTGTTTGATAGCAGTCGTGCCATAACCCACAACAAGGGAGTCATGAATGGCGTAACGGCCGTGGGTCTAGCCACGGGACAGGACACTAGGGCCCTAGAGGCGGGTGCCCATGCATACGCAGCAGACAAGGGAATAGTGCAAGGGGGCGGCTCCGCATACGGACCCCTCTCTAGGTGGGATATACGCAAGGATATACTGTGGGGTAGATTATCCATGCCGCTACAAGTTGGAGTGATCGGCGGACTTACGACACGTCATCCGGCGGCGGCGGCCTGTCTAGAGTTGTTGGGGAATCCAAGCAAATATGATCTGGCTGCCATAATGGCGGCTGTCGGGCTGTGTCAGAACTTTTCGGCGCTGAGGGCCCTTGCCACAGACGGCATACAGAAGGGACACATGAAACTGCACAGGCGACGGCTGGAATGACTGCCAGTAGTGCCCAGTCTGCCCATAAACCAAAAGATAGCATATATTGTGGTATCTCTGGCCCATAACCTCATTATATAACAGTGGTGCGTGGTAAGGCGATATGACGTATGGTGTTATAAGTAAAATTCAACACTTGGCGCACAACCCGCCGCCTACCATATTAAGACAGGTTTCACGGTTACAGACGGACTTTCCACACTTGGCGCACCGCCTCATAAGTTCCACAAACGGATCATCACGTCCGCATGACGCACATCTCATCCTTCTGCCTCCAGTTTAACGCCTCCACCATGGGCAATACAGCACCCGTCATGTATAATACCAATGCGCCGCCAGCCGTACTCACGTGGTTTATCTTGTCCGTAAGTCCCATATTGGCAAGAGCCGTGGTAAGGTGTCCACCACTTATTATTGTTGTAGCGGCAGAGTCGGCAGCAGCCTGCAGTATCGACCGTGTGCCGATCGCAAAGCATTCATGCTCAAAACGCCCGGCAGGGCCCGATATAAAGACCGTGCCTGCCGATGAGATCCATTTTGAATAAAACTCAACTGTATTCGGACCTATATCATGTATCTGCATGTTCTTTGGACCAGCATCATCTCCAATTGTAAAGCCACGCGCAAAGCGTACATCAACATCCATGCGCCTCCCATCACCCGTATTTACTGCTACATCTACAGGTGTGTGTAGTTTGCCCGGATACTTGTCCATAAGAATGTGCGCCCTCTTTACCAGGCCATGATTGGATGTTATCTCCTTGCTGACCATTGATGCATCAAGCCTAGCCTGAGCGTACAAAAAGAGGCAGCCCACCTGTCCGGTCAGGAGTATGTGGTCTGCCCTGCCCCCATTGAGAAGTCTGTCCATGGCGTATAGTCTGTCATCAATCTTGGATCCGCCAAATACAACCACATGCGGTGCCTTGGCAATACTCATTATTCTTGAGAGGTTGGTGAGTTCCCGCCCCGTAATAACGCCTGCGTATGCATCCACGCCCGCATACGCAAATCCCGTTATGGAGGGATGTCGTCGATGTGCACACGGGAATGCGTCTAGCACGCATGCATCGAGGTGTGGGGAGAGTCTGCGCACCACCATCGATGAGGCACCATCAGCATTGGATTTGTAGTCATAATTCTCTTCGGCGTAGAACCGCAGGTTATCAAGTAGTATTATGTCACCATTCTTCATGCTCCTGATTGCATCTATGGCCGCATCCCCCATTACGTCACGTACATACCTTACGGGACGTCCACAGTTGGCCGACAGTATATCCGCATGACCATCTAGCTCAACATACTCATCATTACCAACCCTGCCCTGATGCGTTATAACCACGGCACGTGACTCTTTTAGGTATTGCAGGTTTTCTGCAGCCTCTATAATGCGTCGCTTGCCATGTATGCGACCATCCTTTATGGGACAGTTCATATCCACACGTAATAATACGGTGCGACCCCGCAAATCCTCATGTGAGGTGGTGAGGTACTTCATAGCTACATCATATGCTGCCGATATATAACGATATATTAGAGAATTATATACAAAAGTACACAACCCCGATTCTGAGAGTTAATGCCTGAACCGCGGAACGCGTCCATACAGCAACTCCTCCTTAAATGCTAGTATACCGTATTATACATCATGATACGGATAGTCAAGGTGCCGCTACGGAGAGATGTGTCGTTCGCGGAGTGGATACACCGCACGAATCATGCGTCAAGATGTGTGTACAACCGCGCGGTAGTAAGAGGTCAACACATACACATGAATAACATTCTGCGCGTGATAAAGCAGTGATGGTCCTGTGTATATTCCGTAGCAGATTTTGATCTTGATCATCCCATCGTACTGTGTCTGTTCTAAACATCAATCGTATCTTTCTATGCAGGACAGGCCGTCTGAGAGTGCGTTCAGATTTATTGTTGGTTGGAGGCATTCCTGGATATCTAACATTTGGGACAGCGTTGAGTAATGTTACACCAAAATCATGACCTAGTTTCTGATAGATTTGGGTTGTTTTGTCACTACAGACCCTCATCACTAATGTCAGGTGGTAGTAGTTTGGCGTGGTATTGAAGTTGATGGTGCAGTTCGATTAATAATCCACCCCGTGTTGCGGCCAGCAGCTCTGCTTCACGCAGTATGTGTGCCCAACACCGCTGTATAGTTTGGAATTTCATACCCGTCCACCACTATAGTGCAGGCAATGTACACCTTTGAAGGAGATTAAGGGGGTTGACCTCTTACCCCTTACCCGTAAAGCCCCACTTTACTATGCGCGTCTCTATGCATTGTTGTGGATATTCGGGCACCTCCTCAATGTGAATGTCAGGCTGCTCAACCTCACTGAGGTTGCAAATCTAGCAGATAGCCCCCATACCCACAATGCGGACATCCGTCCTTCCAGTTGTCATCTTTGGTGTCCAGTGTAGAAAAACTACACCGTACACAATACTGTGCAGAGCCGGTAATGTTATAATGACTGACTCTGACTCCTCTACCAGTAATTTTATACGGCCAAGATATGCGTGTCCTCTCCAATATCCGCCGCTCAGTATCACTACTCTCACATATCCTCTCGAAATCTGCACGACTACACCCCATGACGTTTAGTGGCGGCACATTATCAGACCTACCACACTCCAACAGTCCATACTGTGTAAACAGTCTTACTATCTTTGCCATACCATATGCGTCGCGTTCAGGGTCATCTGACATACTATCAGCCATCATGTTCGGTATTCCCAGTGTATCAACTGATTTTTGTATGGTGTCTACAACCTCCCGGATTTTGTGAACTCCATACTCTGCGGGTATGGGTGAATCATACGTCATACGGACATTGAATGTACCATCATTCACCAGCCTGAACTGTAGTATGACTTTGCATTTCCCGCATGTAATTCCAACTGTGTCCCCATAAATCTGGCACCGCATGGATTCGTGTCTGCATGGTATGCTGTGTAACGCCTCATCATAATCACCTATTGGGCATTGCCGGAGTCTCTCCAAATCCAGTGGAAATAACGTATCAATGAGCATCTCAAGCATCTTATTATCACGCATGGGGTGTCCTAGTCCCTGCACGGTCTGTTCATCTGGCATGATTATGCCTGTAGAGTGTGAATTGATGAATTGTTGTGTGTCATGTATGGTAGCATGCCCCACGGGTCGATTGTTTATGGCTACTTCAAATGTCTTTGGGCGCCCAAACTTTAATCTGAAGAGCATCTCCTGGTTACACGCATTACACTCTAGTTGTGCAAGTATTCCATAGAGATGTAGTCTTGGTTTGGTGTGGCGGCATCTTCCATCCTTCCAGACCCCGTCAAGCTTGGTTTTGTTCATCAAGGAAGCTCGCCTCATGATGGGGTTTATATGATTATAAGTATTGGGTGCCTTCCCAACTCTTCATCATGCTAGAATTTATGCCCATTCCCGCACCCACGGCAGCTCCTACTGTAATAGTAATAGTGTGTCACCCTAAAATCCAATACCTTAATTAATTTAAAAATCCAAAGTATGATGCATGAAGGCGACTTTTGCTGCAGGATGCTTTTGGCACGTGGAGGAGATATTTGGCAAGACCAAAGGTGTTACGTCAACAAAGGTAGGATACACAGGAGGCAAGATGCCCAACCCATCATACCAAGACGTATGTGGGGACTACACCGGCCATGCCGAGGCAGTTCAGGTAGAATATGATCCAAATATTATATCATATGATGTGCTTTTAGACATATTCTGGAGGAACCACAATCCCACCACACTAAACCGACAAGGTCCGGACATTGGCAGTCAGTATCGGTCTGCCATATTCTGCCATGACGATACACAGATGGAGGCTGCGCGCAAGTCACTCCAGCACGCATCAAAGTCGTACGAGCAGTCCATAGTGACCGAGATAAGGATGGCAGCACCATTTTATGATGCCGAAGAGTACCACCAAAAATACTTTCAAAAACACCGCTAGTGGTCGTCTGCAAATGGTATAACATGACTAGTGTGCAAAGGCCCTTATGGCATCAATTATTTCACTATTTAGGCGCAGGGTATATGTAGCGTATTTGGGGTTGGATTGCTTTAGGTTTGCCAGTTTTTCGGCAAACTCTTTCTTGTCCAGCTGTGTATCACCAGACTCGTGTGCGCAGAGATTGAAGGATTTCAGATTCAGGTTCCTGTCCAACAGGTGCTTGATAAATTTACCATACCCATCAGTATCATTCCAATCATGCTCCGTCTCAGAGCAGTACTCTATCCACACATCAACAGAGTTATGAAATAGTACTTTTTTGCGCAAGGTTTCAAGAGTCATTTTAAAAGTCTGCGCGCTTCACTTTTGAGCCACAGCGGGGACAGGATCCTCCCTTGTACCTGTTGTTGCACACCAAGCAGACGTAGTTTACCGAGGCACCACCAGGCTTGCCCCCCATTCCAAAGAAGCCGCTACCAAGACTCTGAGATCTGCCTCCTGAAGCGCGATTCGTAAAGAATGCTCTGAACAATAATGGTAGTGCTATGAACAACGATATTGCCACAATTAGTCCTATTGGGAAAGGCAGCCATAACTGTAGTGCCATACTTACAGCCAATGACGCAAAAAGAATTATCAGGTACCACTTGTAGCTAAACATCCAATACTTTTCTGGTTGAAAGGCATATAAAGTTTGTTTGGAGTGGTTCTTCCTGCAAAGTTGGGTGATGGCCATCTGGCGCGGATCTGGCCAATAGATACCCACAGTGTCCAATAGACTACTTGAGATGACCCTCAACGGTATGAATTGCCACATCAAAATAGAGTAGGTTAGAGTGTCCCCATCATCCAAGTTTGTACTAGGAACCACGTTTGGGCTTCTGATGCTGCTAATGATCATTTTACATGCGCCATGGTAATTTGGAGTTAATCTGACCTTTATGTGGTCTCCTTTTATAACAAACAATAATTCCTTTGAGTTACCAATCTTGGTTTTGGAGCGTATGGTTGCAGTCTGAATCCGGGCATCAAAACAGGTTGGAGATTAAATGATGCGCCTAAAAACCTCACTTTTCTCTGTGTATTTATATCGGTACCCAACAACCGCGTCTTCAAGAGTCTAGATGCCACATCCATATGATCATACGCAGTATCCTTCGTCTTTATGGAAGGAATCGTTATTTTTGGGTAAAATTCAAGCGCTTTGAAAGGCCTCACCGTTTTGTCAGGAGGAACCCTCCACGAGCATGATCAGTTGTCATTTATGCTAGGTTGGATTTCTTCTGCCTGTATTGGATTATCTCTATTTCGACGGTCTCTAATGGATCATCCACCTGATTACGGCGAATAGAGAACATCTTTGGTTTTTCAAAATCCTTGGTGCAGTTTGGACATGCATATACTAGGACCCTGTGCTCGTTGGGTGCCTTGGGGTTGGAGAGTCTGGCATAGTATACCAGTCTTGCACTACAATCGACACAGTAACGGTTGGTTCTCTTTGTTCTAGCCACAATATGTTGTAACATTTTTCGTATAAAAGACTAGGTCATTCCAAAAGGCAGGGATGTGTTGACTGATGTATAATGCTAGCATGGAGGTTCCTCAGATTTGATATAATACATATGGTCGGTCAAATTAAATATATTAATGGAAAAGCCTAGCTTTGGTTTCTATGCCTCAGATATTATCATATACTATTCAAAAAACAAGCATGTCATTACAATACCTGTATCTATGGCGCCGCCCGACAGACTTGAACTGCCGACTAACGGATTAACAGTCCGCTGCTCTACCACGCTGAGCTAGGGCGGCAATAATCATAGTACGTATAGTATTGATTTAATCCTTTGCGCAGCCGGGTCTTTGTGCGTTAACTGTTGGTGGATTGCGCATCTCCCGTATTCTTCCTCCGGCGGAACTTTGCCACGACCACACACCGGCAGACTTTGTTGGGAGGATGGTCTGAATACGAGAGTATGGTGCCCGATTGCCTTAAGCGACCCCTATTGTACATCACATCTATGACCTCACCTCCTTTGCCATGGCTGCCAGACTGGCGTTGCCTATGATGATCTTCCACTCATCGTCACCATGGATTATGATTCCAGCTGCCGGCGTACGCTTGTGCAATCTGGAATGGTGTCGGGGGTTGGTGCGTAAATCGGATATTACCCACTGGCAGCCTGAACAACGTTGGTTTCTTAAGTGTCAGACTTGTATAGTACCGTACTGTACGATCCAAATATTTATAGCACGATCTTAATATTATCTCTACAATGATTAAACACAAGAGACGGAAAGGATGCTGGCGATACTACTAGGGAGACCGAGGTACCTCATATGCAAAAGACACTGATATATGAGAACCCAGCCCCGCATACCGGATCAAAAACCCGTGGCAGACCTCCCATCCACTCCAAGGAAAAACTGACCTCTAGATGTTGGCCGACAACGAGACATACCGCCAAACTGAGTCTGAGATGAATACGTCCCGGAGTCACGAACCTACCCCAGACCATAGCACACTGGTCAGACACATGCAGACTATCCCGCCCGACTGGCTAAATATAATACTGGCAGAGACCGCACGTCGCTGTCTGCCGAGGCCGGAGAGGCAACCTAGGCATACCGATACCCTCGTGTGGGGCCCGCCGAAGACGGTGTATGCCATAGCACTACCCGCCGGCGATGTGATATACTATCAGTGGGACTTGCGCACAAGTCTCTGCTAAAAATTTGGCAGGATTGGTCCTGATGGATAGTGGATAATTACGCACCAACCCCACATGCGCGTAGAAAATTATCTAAAAGGTAGCAGATAATACATAGTACTCTGCAAAAAGATCCGATATTTTTCGGTGCCTGACGGTAACGGAATT
>VXON01000152.1 GCA_009840065.1 Cenarchaeum sp. SB0662_bin_33
GCCTGATACGGCAGTTTGCTGAATTGTAATTGTAGTGATTTCAAGCAGTAATACTGTACCTCAGTCTCAAACCATCATCACATATGGTGGTACCGGTCAGTTTCAACACCATGTGACATAAACAGTCCTAAGAGCATGTAGTGTCATAGAATTTGGTGGTTTTACTGGATATGTTATCAGCAGCAAGCCACTATTATTATAAATTAAATATATTGTTCCCCGGCTCTGACTCGTCCAAATTCACAGGTACTAGCCACGCCCTCCATGGATTCTGTAACCGGGGAGCCTCGATGTAGCACGCCTGGGTGAATACATGACTCACAGCAAACCACACGGTATATCTCATCACGATCCGTCTGCGTGCCTGCTCTATGAGGCTGTTAGACTATCCTTATTATCAAATATTAGTTCAACCTCCCAGCCGGAGACTACAATATCGTCCCGAATCTTGAATGCCTGCCTGCATTTTCTGGATATTACACCGATATGACCAATCTGCTGTGTGCCACTCATGATACGGGCGGACTGGCCCATCTCATATGGGGCTACGTTATAGGGGGGCGTCTTTATCTTTATACCCATATTACTATACAATACCGCTAGTAGTATGGATTTTGCCTCAGAGTATGTCGAGTCCTTGTATGCCGTCACGCAGGCCAGGTGCGTGTGCTCTGTTATGGCGCCCCCTTCCATGTCAAATACCACGCCGTATTCATACAGCCTGTGTGGATAGGGCTCGTGTATGTTATGTGAGAGATTCTCCATTAGGCCGGGCAGCAGGGCACCCCGTAGTACAGTATGCGATTGACTCTTGGGGTTGGCAACCAGTATTTTGGGAGCGGAACCCCCCTGCGAGAGTATTGTATCACTACTCAGACACGAGTTCATCACCTGTGTATATCCAAGACCAGTCATTGTGCTCCCCAGGGCGGTGGTGATATCAGTTCCGCCTGCCGCACCGATGCCAGGCATGGTGGGTATTATTTTATCGATGCCATACCCCAAGGCCACCTCCTCTACAATATCCATGACACCAAGTATGTCCATTCTGTACGGGGGCACAATACACATGATTTTGTTATAGTCTGCCACAGCCCCCAGCCGGGCCCGTTTTATGCACTGTGTGGTCTCCTCCATACTCATGTCCAGTCCAAGTATGCGGTTTGACATTGTATGATCAAAGGATATCCTACGTGGTGCCAGGGGAGGAGTTCGGTTTGTACCTCCACTTATATCCACATGCTCAAGTGTATAGCCGGCGGTCTGCAATGTTACTGCAATAATGGATAGTACCCCCTCCACATCGGCCTGGTTGAACCCGGTTACATCAACAAAGAGATTCCTAGTGGAACTGGTCACCTCCGTGTGGCTGGAGTTTATTATGGGCGGCATGGAGGCCGTTGTACAGTTCTTATCCAGTATTATCGGCATGCTGTGATGGTTCTGTGCTAGGTGGCCATACTGCATGCCCTGCTCTGTCTTTGCCATTATGTCATGTATGGGCATGGCATCCGTACTTCCCAATGGAGCAAACTCAAAATCCCTGCCTACGGTCGTATACAGTAGGGGGAATTGTATCTTGTCCGCATCATGTATGCCTATAGCCACCCGCTGGCGCCGCCTGCCCGGACCATGGTGCAGGTCCTCCTGCATGTATATCAGCTGTCGTATTGTGTAATCATCCAGTGTGTGGCCCTTGGCTAGTATTCCCGTTATGCTCGGACGCACACTAGATACGCTGTCATGTACTCGCATATTGTACTGGGCCGGTTCGATCTCCATCTTCACCATGCCCGTATGAATATCCAGTATGCCCTGCAGGCCCAGTGCTATGCCAAATTCAGTAGAGTAGTCAAACCTGTTCGGGCTGTACTCTACACTCACAGCATCACCATCCTGATGCTCTATGTCTAGGCCAAGAAACGGTAGTCTGTCCCGTATTGTATCGACGGGGGCGCCCACCAGTTCAGAGAGCCGGCCATACGATAATGTGACTACCGGTATATGGGAACACCTCGCAGCCAGTCCAGTCCGTTCCTGTAAAATTCACGAACATCATCCAGTTGGTATCGCATCATGGCTATCCTCTCAATGCCACCACCCCAGGCCAGAACCGGCCCCTTTATGCCCAGCGGTCCCGTAACCTCGGGGCGGAATATTCCCATGCCGAAGAGCTCAACCCACTTTCCAAGTCTCTCGTTATACACCATAGACTGCAGTGAGGGCTCCGTATACGGAAAGAATGTGGGCCAAAATTTTACTCTCTTTAATCCAATTTTATTATAAAATTCACGCTGTATTCCCATCAGGTCCCTCAGCGATACGTTCGGGCCAACAACCACGCCCTCCACCTGATGAAACTCCACCAGATGCTTGTAGCTGGGTTTTTCGTTACGGAACACCCTACCCAAGGAGAATATGCGGGCATTCTGAGGATTGGTTAGTGCCAAGTGCCGTATCGTAACACAGGTGTTGTGTGTGCGCAGTACCGGTTTTGTTGCCACATCATAGTCCCATACATATCGCCAACACTCATTATGTATTTTGGCCACATCTTTTGGATT
Source organism: Cenarchaeum sp. SB0662_bin_33 (assembly GCA_009840065.1). GTDB lineage: Archaea > Thermoproteota > Nitrososphaeria > Nitrososphaerales > Nitrosopumilaceae > VYCS01. The sequence goes on from VXON01000152.1 coordinate 2,565, forward strand.
TATGGGGTTTGTATCCACCCTTACATCTCGCACATAGAAGGTATCCTGCATCTCCCGAGCAGGATGATCCTGGGGCGTAAACAGGGCATCAAAGTTCCAAAAGCTGGGCTGCACCATACTGCCATGAATCTCATCAAAGCCCAGCGTGACAAATATCTCACGTATCTCCGATATTATATCATATAGAGGGTGCGTCCGTGCCGCATATGACGCTGCGACATCAGCCTCCACGTTCATGCCCCGTGGGGTGTCCTGGTTCTGCCTCTGTATGGCCTGCTTTAGAATTTCTCCTGATGACAGCATATATGATGCCGGCGACATCCTAGATGCGACAAAGCCGGGCCGCTTTGAGAACGATCTGCCGACCCTGTCGGCATCAACGCCATTATCCCAGTCCAGCTGTAGTGTTGTATGATCAGGGATCACATCAGGGTAGTGTATAATGATTGGCCGGCCTCCATCCATGCGTATCCAGTTGTTTTTACGACATATGCCGACTGCAGGCCCCCAGTCTGATTTTAGTATATCACGTATGGCATCTGGTGGCATGCCGCTCCTTATCAACTCCATCAGACGTTGCTCAGGAAGCCCATCCTTCTTAGCCCTTTGGCCTTCGGGGCCCAGATATAGTATCTGCCTTGGAGGGCTGCTCTGCCGTATATCCCCCTTTTGCAGCAGCCATTCCGTAGCCCGCCTTGCCTGGTCTGTCTCTATTCCGGCATTTTTGGCCATCTCAGGTATTGTATATGATATGTTTATCTTCATGTGTAAAATTATAGCATCCTCAAGGGGGTGGTATATGGAATCCATAATGCGCAAGGCTCGAATACTTTTTTAAAGCTTTCAAAAAAAATTTAATGCATGGATAGGGATTTTATTCTGACGCCTTGGGAGTCGGAGGGAGACATAGATTATACAAGGTTGGTTGAGAGGTTTGGATTAAATGTAATATCCAATGAAATGCGGTATCGTGTCGCAGATACTGCCGGCGAGGATCATTTTTTATTGCGAAGAAAGATATTCTTCTCGCACAGAGACCTTGGTGTAATATTAAACTCGCACCAAAGTGGCCCGGGCTTTTTTCTGTATACAGGCCGGGGCCCATCCGGTAACACACACATAGGGCATCTGATACCATGGGTGTTTGCGCAGTGGCTGCAGAAAAATTTTGATGTGACCATGTACTTTCAGCTTACAGACGATGAAAAGTTTTACAGGGACGCTGGGCTGTCCCTGGATGATACGTATAATCTAGCCCTACAGAATGCCCGGGACTTTGCGGCGCTGGGCTTTGATCCTAACAAGACCCACATACTGATAAACTCACGGCACATGGGAACATTATATCCACTAGCGGCGCAGGCGGCAAAAAAGATAAACTACTCCAATACAAAGGCATCCTTTGGTTTTGGAAATGATACTAACATAGGCATGATATTTTATACGGCACTGCAGTCGGCGCCCTGTTTTTTGGAGAGAAAGCCGGTTCTCATACCCCTGGGCGTGGACCAGGATCCCCACTTTAGGCTTACCCGCGATATTGCACCTATACTGAAATACCCAAAACCCGCGCTAATACACAATATTATGATTCCCTCACTGGCCGGCTCCAAAAATAAAATGTCTGCATCCCAGAAAAACTCGGCGGTATACACAACAGATACACCAAATCAGATACGAAAAAAAATAAACAAGTATGCGTATTCTGGAGGACAGGAGAGTGTTGCCAAGCACCGCGAATTGGGCGGTAATACGCAGACGGATGTCTCGTTTCTATACCTGTGGATGTTCTTTGAACCGGATGACGTTAAAATTAACAATATTAAAAAAGAGTACGAGTCCGGTTCCATGCTGAGTGGCGAGCTAAAACAGATTTTAATAGAAAAAATGACCAAATATATGGAGATACATCAAAATCGCCGGGAGTCCGTAGATATTGGGGAGTATATTTTTGATGAGGTCGAATATAAGAATAAAATGCGCCGATAAATACGAGGCGCAGAAACTCTGTAGCATGATACTGGTAGAGGGGGACACATATATCGTGTCCATTCTAAATATAATACATAATGAAATGATCATAGTCCTCAGGGACCATTCGGCACACAGCATAATGCTGTATAGTCACATGGAGGCCGAAAAACTGGCGGCACACATGCAGTATGTCTTTGATGGGGTCCACTACATATCAGATGCAGACATAATAGATGATGATACTGTTCTGATACGGTTTGGGGCAAGATAATTATTTGAGTAATTTTAATTTAATTATTTGTTATTTTTTGTATCTAATTAAGTCAAATATAGTTCCCAAATAAAAATTGTATTTTACGCATGGATGGTATGCTGGCCTGACTACATATGTATATTTTTTAATAATTAATTCTATTTAGTAGATCATGCCTATTTCTCCAAATTTATAATTATTTTTTACATACGGATACCATGTTGACCTGACCAAGTACGATAAATACATACAAAATATTCACATTTACTGGTTCAATTTTGACTGATTATATTGTGAAAAAAACTTGGTCTACATAATTTTATTTCCCTAGTGCATGTAGGTTTCATCTTTGAGCATGCTGCGCGCAATAATGGATGCGCGACATGTATATGCCATAAGACAGTAGATACGCCCGCTGCCACATACGCACGGGATGCGGCAGGATACACACAGCACCCATATGAAGCGCAATGAAATTAATACAGTTTGTAACAAGAGAGTGGTATGGTAGATGAGTTAGGTAAAATACGTAGGACGCACCTCTCCTCAAGTCTGGACCCCTCGCTAGATGGCCAACGCATAACAGTGATGGGGTGGGTTACCGCCGTGCGAGTACATGGTAGTATTACATTTACCACAATTCAGGACCGGCACGGACCAATACAGATAGTGGCAAAGCGGGGAGTATGCGCAGATGAGGCTCGAAGCATATTATCAGCACTAAAGCCTCACTCATCCATATCCATATCCGGAGAGGTGTCAAAGTCCGATCGCGCACCTGGCGGTATAGAGATAATACCGCATGAGATTCGGGTCTTCTCGGCTGTAACAAAGACACCGCCCTTTGAGCCTGCAGCCATATCCATAAAAAACATCGATACGCGCCTAGAGTCCAGATGTATTGATTTAAGGCGGGAGCCTCTTCAGCACATATTCCGGGCACGGAGTTCCGCATTATCGGCAGTCAGAAACTATTTCTTGGATAACGACTTTACAGAGATAAATACACCAAAGATAATTGCGTCGGCTACTGAGGGAGGGGCCGCCCTGTTTTCCATATTCTACTACGACAAGGAGGCGTTTCTAGCCCAGAGTCCACAGTTATACAAAGAGCAACTCACAATGTCCTTTGAGAGGGTGTTTGAGATTGCATCCATATTCAGGGCCGAACCATCCCGAACCAACCGGCACCTCGCCGAGGCTATATCCATAGACTTGGAGGAGGCGTTTGTTGACTATAATGATATCATGGAACGTGTTGCCGATATAGTAATGGTTGCTGCAGATGCCGTGCGGCAGTATACGGGCTTTAAGTTTGAGCCACCAAACACAGACAGCATACCTCAGTATACGTATCAGGAGTTGTCAGAGAGAATAAAGGATGCCGGCTCAAACATGGAATGGGGCGATGACCTGCATCCATCCTGGCTGCGCAAGATAAGACTAGAGGGATTATATTTTATCAAGGATTGGCCCATGGGACCAAAACCGTTCTATGTGAAGACGAATGCTGAGAATCCCGACATATCGGAGTCCTTTGATCTTATGTATAACGATTTGGAGCTTTCATCAGGCAGTACTAGGATACAGGACAGACATACATTAAAGTCAAACATGCAAAAGAAGGGCATGAATGTTGACTCCTTTGAGCCTCACCTAAACGCCTTTGAGTACGGCATGCCCCCCCATGCAGGCTGCGGCATTGGCCTAGAAAGATTGATGATGGCCCTGACCAATACAGAGAATATTCGGGATGCCGTATTTTATCCCCGGGATGTGGACCGGCTAGGACCGTGATTGTATAAAATGATAACAGAAGATGACATAAGGCATGTAGCAGCCATGATGAGATTGGACATAAGCGACAAGGATGACTATGCAGAGAAGGTCAAAGGCATGCTGGAATACTTTGATGTACTGGACTCGGCAGACATACTAGAGGAGGATATACTGGTGCAGGAGATCAACATATCTAATCTAAGGGATGATGAGCATGTATCGCATAGTTCGATACAGTGCAAATCTCAGAATAAGCGGGGACATCTGCGGGTTCCCAGGTTGGGCTAGTTGATGCTAGAGCAGACTGCCACCAGTCTGGTAGATATGATATCAAGTGGCGAGACGACGGCCGAGTACGTAATCGAGCAGACAATAAAACAGATAGAGGATACGTCTCAGATACACGCATTTCTGCATGTAAACAAAGGCGCCGTACAACAGGCCAAGGAGATAGACCGCCGTATAAAGGAAGGCAGAAGGGTGGGCCGCTTGGCAGGCATACCCGTATCCATAAAGGACAACATATGCACAAAACAATACCCCACAACCTGCGCTTCACGCATGCTGGATGGATATACGCCACCATACGATGCCACCGTAATAAGGCGTTTATTGGATGAGGATGCCATCATAATAGGCAAGACCAACATGGATGAGTTTGCCATGGGTCTTAGTACAGAGTTTAGTGCGTACGGGCCCACGCTTAATCCGCATAATCCAGACATAGTACCTGGTGGTTCATCTGGAGGGAGTGCTGCCTCTGTGGCGACACATACATCTACCATATCCTTGGGCTCGGATACAGGCGGGTCTGTAAGAAATCCCGCCAGCTTCTGCGGGGTGGTCGGATTCAAGCCGACATATGGCATGATAAGCAGGTATGGCCTCATATCATACGCAAACAGCATAGAGCAGATAGGACCCATGGCCAAAAGCATATCTGACATATCACTATGCATGAGTGTGATAGCAGGGCCGGACAGAAACGACAACACCACTGCGGGTTTGACATCCGTATTATTTACAGATACACATGATGTGGCAAAAAACCCAAAGGTTGGAATTGTACGGCAGATGGCATCCAACGATAATAGAATACAAAATGTATTGGACAAGGCAGTGGAGAGACTCTCCGCGCATGGATGTACGTGTGAGGAGGTGTCACTGGAGATGGTGGACTATTCTGTCGCAGCATACTATACGATAACATCCACAGAAGCGGCCAGCAACCTGGCCAGGTACGACAATATACGATATGGATACAATATGGACCATACAGGGTACGAGTATCATCAATACATAACAAAGGCCCGGGCAATGTTTGGCGCCGAGGTAAAGCGCCGCATAATAGCGGGTGGTTTTGTTCCCTCAGCCGGATATGCGGGGAGGTACTTTTTAAAGGCCTTAAAGGTCAAGAGCAGGCTAACACGCGAAATAGACAAGATGTTTGAGTCATATGATTATTTGATATCGGTCACGGTCCCCATACTGCCGTTTCGTATGGGCGAAAAGGTTGATGATCCAGTATCCATGTTTTTAGTCGACATGAATACGGTTACCGCCAATTTAACGGGCAAGCCTGCCATATCAATACCATATGGCATGGTGGATGGCCTGCCGGTGGGAGTACAGATGATGGCCAATACCACGGAGGATGCCAAACTGCTGCAGTTTGCCCAAATACTAGAGGAGGGACATACACAGTGATAGGGCTAGAGATACACTGTCAGCTGACTAGGTTACATTCAAAGCTCTTCTGCCCATGCAAGGCCGACTATAGGGGGATGGAGCCAAACTCCAACACGTGCCCCGTATGCCTAGGACTACCTGGCACGCTGCCACTGCTAAATTCAAGAGCGGTACGGCAGGGGGCGGCCTTGGCCATATCCTTAAACTGTACACCGCCGGAGAGACTGGCCTTTTTTAGAAAGAACTACTTTTATCCGGACCTGCCAAAGAACTACCAGATAACACAGTTTGATGCGTATGGTGATACCAGCATAGGAAGCAATGGCATCATACGCATGGATGATGGTGCAGAGATTCGCATCAGGCGCATACAACTAGAGGAAGACCCCGGCAGGCTCATATACGAGGGAGGCAGTGATGGTCATCAGAATACGCTTGTGGATTATAACAGGGCAGGTGTCCCCCTGCTGGAAATCGTGACGGAGCCAGACTTTGATAGCCCCCGGCAGGCGCGTACCTTTATGAATATTTTAGCAGATACGGTAAAGAATCTAGGTATAGCGGACCCGCACTTGGATGGCGCCATGCGCGCCGATGGCAACGTCTCCGTACATGGTGGAAGTAAGGTAGAGATTAAAAACATTAATTCGTTTCACGATTTAGAGAAGGCACTGCACTATGAGATGACCAGACAGAACAGCCTGCACGAGAATAACATCACAATACAACAGGAGACCAGGCACTGGGATGATCGTCGCCGGATTACAATACCGTCCCGTACAAAGGAGGCAGAACTGGATTATAGGTATTTTTTGGAGGCGGATATCCCCTGGGTAGTCCTAGACATTGATGCCATGCAGGAGATAGCCAACAGCATACCCGAGAGTACCACAGCACGACGGGACAGATACATAAAACAGTACGGTATAAAGCCACAGGTGGCCAGCGCCCTGATGGCAGATACACACTGCTGCCATCTATTCGAGGAGGCCCTGACTCCGGATACGGCTCTGATAATAGCCAATATTTTAACTACTGATTTTATGGGTGTCATGGATACCAGGGAGAAGAGGGCTGCTTCACAGCTTAATGCCGAGCACCTATCAAGGTTGGCCGCACTACTAAATGATAACAAGATTACAAGGGCCGTGGCCAAGGATGTGTTGTACAAGATAGCAAAGAAGGGAGGGGATATCGAAGATGTGCTCGATGCAAAGATCTTTGACTCTTCGAAATTATACGAAATAATATCAGATGTATTGAAAAGGGAACCTACTGCTGCGGCTGAGGCGCGCATAAATCCACCGGCCATCAACTATCTGGTGGGCATTGTAATGCGTGAGACGCGCGGCGGTGCCAACCCCCAAGATGTATTAGGGATACTCGGGGAATTATTAAATAGATAACATTATTATGTAGACTCTTGCTGCTGAATTTCTTGTAGTACTAGTGGCAGGAATGCGCCAACATCTGTAACTATGCCCAGAGCGTGCCATGTGCCACGATCAACTAGCTTTGTTACCGTAGACTGGTTTATGTCAACGGCAATTATCTGGACTGTCGAGGGAAGCATGTTGCCAACTGCAATGGAGTGAAGCATTGTGGATATCATCAGGACCAGTGTAGCGCCCTTCAGCAGCTCCTTGTATTTTCTCTGGGCCTGGACCACATCGGTTATAACATCTGGTAGGGGGCCATCATCCCGGATGGAGCCAGCCAGAACAAACGGTATGTTGTTTTTAACACACTCATAAAATATTCCTTTTTGTAGTCTGCCGGCATCAACCATTTGACGAATTGAGCCATATGTAAACACCTCATTTACGGTATCCATGTGATTTCGATGGCCCTTACTGACGGGTGTGGCATCCTTGATGCGCATACCCAATGATGTCCCATAAATCGAGCTCTCTATGTCGTGTACGGCCAGGGCGTTTCCCGCCAAAATACCGTTTATGTAGCCGTGTCTAATCATCGCGGATATGGATGGCGAGCCGCCCGTATGTACAATCGCCGGTCCGCCCACTATTATGACCCGGCCGTTATTCTTCTTTGCGTTGTAAATGTCTTGGGCAACACGGCGTGCAATATTCAGTGTTGGCCGTTCGCTGGAGCTGCCGCTGTTCATGAAGGCGAACGTGTCTGTTGTCTTTCGAGGACGGCGCGGCACAATCACATGAACCCCGTCCTCACCACATACTATCTCATCGCCCTGATGGACATCTCGGATTGGCGTGCATACGGCAGTGTTATCATCCCTGAGTACTATGCACTTGTCCATCATCTGTTTTTGTACCAGAATCCAGTGATTGTCATAGAATATTCTGGTCTCGTTGTTTGTTGTACTGTAAAAGTCCATGGGAAGTGTCATGTCTTTGGGGGCGGGTTTTATTGTGGCGCTCTTTGGATCTATATCGATTGCGCCCTCGCGGTGTATGTCATCTAGGATCTCATCCAAAAGTGTTGTATTATCTGCAGTTACCTGAAGCTTGAGGTAGCTGATGTCAGTATCCTTGACACCCACATCAAACTGTAGAAACTCATAGCTGCCGCCCCGGCCTATTATCTTGTTCATCACCCTAGCTAGGGCCATCGAATCTATGATGTGGCCCCGCATCTCAACTGTCTTTGTTTCAGTAGACATCTCATATACCACCACACTGTACGGTTTCAAAAACCTTGTGCATGTATTTTTTTATATAATTTGTATGAACCAAGCTTTTTTCATAATATAATTAAACCAACAAATATTGTAACAGCTCTGCAATGGGAAGTTAGGTATGGAAAGGCTAAATGCTCTGAAGAACTGAGTGTTTTATGTACGCATGATGTTTGGTGGATACTGGGGCATATGATCAAAATCTATGAATATGCAATGTGTGAAGTTAACCAAATTCGTGATGCAGATGGAAGAAAAATTATACTGCCCACAATACATGTGCTCACCACATTTAGCATTCTTAGTGATGATACCCAAACATTATGTGCTGACACAAGCTGGAACCATGGATTCCTG
>VXON01000165.1 GCA_009840065.1 Cenarchaeum sp. SB0662_bin_33
GCAGCATCAGGCAATAACACATTTCAAGATTATTAATAGACAAGAAGGTGTCCGAGAACCGTAGTTTAATAATGAGTGGGGCATCACACAAGCGTGTTGAATGCCAAGGTGCTAGCACCCATCTGCCTCGTCGTGGTCGTAGCAACCGCGTATGGTTCCTCCAACAGTACCGATACGACAGGGCCGGCTTTAGACAGTGCAGATGTCATGGGACAGCATATCAACATAACCGTGATGGAGACAGACGGAGTCCTTCATACCATACCACTAAGAGATATCAGAAATGGCGGCGTACCCAAAGATGGAATCCCGTCAATAGATGAACCTGTATTCATAAACGCCACGGATGCCACATCAATGAAGGATACTGATATTGTCATTGGTCTAAATATAGATGGAGACGTAAGGGCATATCCATTATCCATAATGGTCTGGCACGAAATCGTGAACGATGAGGTCGGCGGTATCCCGGTTGCTGTCACGTATTGTCCATTGTGCTATACCAGTCAGGTATTTGAGAGGGTGCTGGAAGATGAGGTCGTTGAGTTTGGCACAACCGGAAAGCTGTACCAGAGCAACCTGCTCATGTACGACAGACTCACAGACACCTACTGGAGCCAGGCTTTGGGGATGGCGGTAAAGGGTCCACTGAGTGGACAGATTCTGGATACCATTCCACTAGACCTGATGGAGTGGGGAGACTGGAAGAATGTGTATCCAAGTACACTAATACTCAGTACCAACACCGGACATGCCCGGCCCTATGATGTTGACCCATACGGTTCGTACTATACCGAAGAACGTATAGTGTTCCCCGTAAGCCATAGGGATGATAGACTACAGCTCAAGGATATAGTAATAGGAATGAAGGTCAATGGCACCCACAAGGCCTACAAACAGTCTGATGTAGAGTCCCATACCATAATCAATGACAACATAGGCGATACCGACGTACTACTGCTGTCCAAATATGTGGGAAACACGCGCGTCTTTGATCGTACCTTGGGAAATCAGACCCTTACGTTTCTGTATAATAATACGACACTTGTTGATGTGAATACCGGCTCAGAGTGGAGTTATGAGGGAGAAGCGGTGGCCGGCGAGCTTGCCGGCGAGCGGCTCACCAAGTTCTCCATATGGCCAGGATTCTGGTTTGAATGGGTCGCGTTTCATCCAGAGACATTGATTTATGGCTATGAACAGGATTAGCCCTGCATGGCAGGGCATAATGGCCGGTGCAGTCACCATATGCGTATACTTGGGAGTTGTTGTGGTCACCACCCCTGCACTGGACCCTGTACCTGCAATATCCGCGGCACTGCAGTTGAACTCCATAGTAATAGTGGGCATGGGCATAGGAGTTGGCCTGCAGATTTACATATCAGGAAAGGCCCGGGCGGCAGGCTGTAGTATAGTATCCAAAAAGTCCCTAGGTGGAAACTCTGGCGGGGCTGCTGCCACCTCTTTCTTTTCGTTCTTTTCCCTAGTACCGTTGGGCTGCTGCGGATGGTGGCTGTACGCGCTATCACTGCTACCCGGAGTGCTGGGTACGGGGGCAACTGCTGTGCTCATAGAACATAGTCAGACACTGGCGTATGCACTGCTAGTGGTGGTCTTTGGTCATGTTGGGATAGCGGCATACCGCCTCAGGCGTATACGCAACCTCATCCAGAGTGGACTATAATACACCCACAAGTCCATACCCAACTGGTACCTGCTCAGACCGACATGGCATCTATACATAAAATGCAGTCTTTTGCCTCGAAAAATAAATACAACCTGATCAAACAAACACAATTTGGGGTATCTCTGGTGCAGGCTTGGCTTTGGCCATGCAACACGTTTTCCGGATACTGCACTTTGATTAAAAAGGCTTTTATTTGATCCGTAAAGATGTAGTGGAGTGAGTCACATATTCCTGCTTGTTGCCATGGCACTGATGGTGTCTGTTGCAGGTCATGCATACGCCCAATCAGAGGATAGATTTGTCAGGCTGGAGACGACCCAGGGGGAGATAGTCATAGAGCTGTTTTCCCAGGATGCCCCCAATCATGTGAACAACTTTGTGAAACTAGTGGACTCGGGATTCTACGATGGAACAGTCTTTCACAGGGTAATAGACAATTTTATACTTCAGGGAGGAGACCCCAACACAATAAATGGTGAGCCCGCAACTTGGGGAACAGGCGGCAGTGCAGAGACTCTGGATCAGGAGTTTAATGATATTCGGCACCATCGCGGCATAGTTTCCATGGCCAGAGCCGGCTACCCGGACAGCGCTAGCTCCCAATTCTTTATAGTCTTAAGAGATGCCGACTTCCTCAACGGACTGTATACCGTATTTGGGAGAGTATCCACCGAGGAGAGTTTTCAGACTTTGGCTGATATGGCCTCAATTCCAACAGATACCAATGGCATGCCGCAGGATCCAGCGCAGGCTAGAATAATAGAGGCCTTGGTTGTGGGCCGCTCCGAGGTGTCCGGCCTGCTTGATCTGCCTGCGCCTGAACGTACCGATTCTGTCACAAGTCATCTCACTGAGCGACAGATAATCGAGAGCGTCCCGTATGATGTAGACCTTGATGCCTCGGCCCTCCGGTACCCGGGCCTGGGCGTGGAGGTGGAGGTTGTTGCAGAGAACTTGATCGTTCCATGGAGCATCGACTGGACACCTGACGGAACAATTTTATTCACCGAGAGGGGTGGTAGCCTACGATATATACAGAACGGGGAACTAGTCCTAGAACCGCTGCTCTCCCTCTCCGCGGACACCATTGAGGGTGGACTGCTGGGGGTAGCCGTGGATCCCAACTTTCAGGAAAACAACCACATCTATCTCTACTACACCTACAATGAGCCTGACTCTGGTATAACGGCCAACAAGGTCGTCCGCTACGTATTCACTAATGGAGAGGTTGCAGAAGATCTAGTACTGATAGAGGGCATTCCCGGTGGGGACTTTCACGATGGTGGCCGTATACAGTTTGGGCCTGATGGCAATCTCTACATAGCCACTGGGGATGGGGGCTACCCTGACCTAGCACAGAACTCTGACTCGCTGGCCGGAAAGATTCTTAGGATTAATCCGGACGGAACGATACCCCATGACAACCCGTTTGAGGGCTCGCCGGTCTGGTCGCTGGGACACAGGAATCCCCAGGGGCTGGACTGGGACGAGTCGGGCAATCTGATCATCACCGAGCACGGCCCCTCCGGATGGAAGGGAGTGGGCCATGATGAGCTCAACCTGATAACGCCTGGTACTAACTATGGCTGGCCTGTCATTGTCGGGGATCAGAAGGCTGAGGGCATGCAGACGGCCATCTTTAACACCGGTACTGTCACCTGGGCGCCGTCCGGAGCCGAGTTCTATGATGGGGACAGTATACCCCAGTGGACCGGCAAGTACTTTGTCGCCACTCTCCGGGGGAGTCACCTGCACATGATAAACTTTGACCTACAGGAGGGTACCGTGGTATCCCACTCCAGACTCTTTCAGGATGATTTTGGACGGTTGCGGGATGTGCAGACAGGACCGGACGACTTCCTTTACATACTCACCAGCAACCGCGACGGCAGAGGATCTGCAGACCATAACGATGATAGGATTCTCAGGGTGGTTCCGCTCTTGGGGTCGGATATATCTAGAGATATCCTTGAGGGAAATGCTGTCTCCTATGAGAGTACTATAGTCGTGGACGGTACCGAATACTTTATCGGGTATGAGATAACGGGGGGCGATCTGTTGAGGATTATGTCAAATACTGATTCAAAGTCACTGGTGGTCAGCATCGATGCAGACTCCCATGGCTCGTTAACCCTGGACATACCAAGGATAGTGGCCGATGCCAAACTCGCAGGAGAGTACAACGACTATCGTGTACCTGAGGGAATACTGCAGTTTGGCCGCGCCAGCACAGGCCTCAACGACCGCGATTATATAGTGCTTGTAAATGGCGAGGTGGCCGACTTTGGGGAGACGGCATCCGCTGCAACACGGACATTGACCATAGAATTCTCTCCGGAGACAAAAGTAATCGAAATAGTCGGCACCTTTGTGCAGGCACCTATATCCAACTATGATGTGGGCAGTCTTGATGCCGGCCCACTGATAATAGGTGGCGTGAATCTGAGCCAAGCATCACCGCGTCTGGGCAGCGCCGATGCACCCGTCACTATAATCGAGTTTGGTGACTATCAGTGTCCTAGGTGCAAGTCATGGTTTGAAAACACAAAGCCGCAGATAGACTCTGACTATATCAATGCCGGTTCAGTCAATCTGTACTTTGTGGATGTTGACTACATTGGAGGTGACTCCCACACTGCATCAGTGGCCACCTACTGCGCCCAGGAACAGGACATGTACTGGGAGTACCACGGTACACTATACGAGAACCAGAGAGGCATTCACAGTGGCTGGGCTAGTGCCAGCAGCTTGGTGGGCTTTGCCAATGATATGGGTCTTGACACCGCCGAGTTTGAGGCATGCCTACAGTCCAGCGAGCAGAGGGACCGCTTGGACTTTAACGTGGAGCAGGGTATAAACCAGGGAGTACGAGGCACCCCACACTTTATCATAGTGGGTCCCGAGGGATCGATTCACATAAGAGGTCCCCAGCCGTATGGCTCTTTCGATAGCGTTATTCAGGATCTTTTAAACTAAACTATAATGTTTGCCGGTTCCGGTATTACATGCAAAAGGAGAGTGTTTTGCTTTTTGAAGTTGATCGTGCGCAAAAACGTCGATACGTGTACTAAATGAAAAATTAATGGTTTTTTAATAATGGATGTTTTAAACGATTTTTTGGTATTAAATTGGTTATTCAGAAATCCTTTGTTCTTGTAAGAGGAACCACCATATGTAATCCTGCGAGAGGTCAGCACACGCAAAAGACAGATGAAATGTATCAAACGGCTCCAAGTTTGCAGGTTTAATTTCATACACTCCAGACCCAAGTTTTTATACTGACGTTAGTGTTTTTATTATAATTTTATAATATACGAATATGATGCCGCTGCACAGTGTTGTTCTGCTGGTGGGAATTCAGATTATGCTAATATCTGCAAGCTTTTCAATCTTGATATACGCGGAAGCACAGAATGCCCTTAATGGAAATTTGATAAATATTGTAGGAAAAAATCGACTGCTTGCCAATACTATACAACTTGAGCTTAACCGGGCGCTGTTTCATGATTATGATGTACATCAACATATAGACATTGCAATTACAAACATGGAGAATAACATTCACATTGTAAAAAATGGTGGCATAATAGATGATGTTGAAATACCACCACTGCCACCAGAGTTTGATTCAGACTATGATATCTTATACATGAAATTCATGTTGTATAAATCGATGGTATATGAACTGCTTGAGTCAAGGGATCTTGACTTTGACAGTGTAGAGGGCGCAGATGTTGTAAACAAGGCCCTAATTGATGCATCCGATTCGCTTACAGAGAAGTTGGGGCATAACTCTGAGACTATTGCAGTACAGAACATGTTCCTACAGATACTGCTCGGCTCAACGAATATTGTAATATTAATTATAATGGTAATTTTTATGTGGCGCATAATAAAAAAATACACGGCACAGACAATACGTACAGAAAAATTCGAGGTTATTGGAAAATTTGCATCAATGATGGCACACGACATTAGGAATCCACTGGGTTCTCTACGCAACTCCATTGAGATAATACAGCGCTCAAACCCATCACTCTCCACTGACAATGAGATGGTTCGTATAAACAGATCAATCAAGCGCATATCTCATCAGGTTGAGGGGGTACTAAACTACGTTCGAGCAGTCCCCCTGATAGTAAATAAAGAATCCATTACTAGCATACTGCATAGATCAGCATACATGATGACGATACCTGAAAATATCACCATTACTTTACCTGATGAGGATGACTCTACCATAGAGTGTGATGCTGAAAAACTAGAGTTTGTCTTTGTCAATCTATTACTAAATGCGGTGCAGGCCATAGGTGATGATACAGGTCGCATAAATGTCAAAATTAGTGATAAAAACAATTACGAACCAGATAACTATATTACAATTACAATTGAAAATTCGGGTCCCACAATACCAGACGAAGTCATTCCACATGTCTTTGAACCCATGTTTACAACAAAGATGCAGGGTACCGGACTAGGCCTCACTAGCAGCAAGAACATTATAGAACTACATAATGGAGCTATATCGGTCAGTAATGCGGACGGAATGGTGTTATTTATTGTCCGCATTCCCAAAGTATATAACAAAAAGAGGGGTGGGACATACAGGAAGGGCAAGGTGTAGATGATATTGTGACCAAGGCAGTAAAAAAGTGTAGGATACTTATAATAGATGATGACTCGGATTTTTTAGAGTCCTTGCATCTGAGACTTATGATGGATGGGTATGATGTTCTTACACTTCCTGATGGTACAGATGCTGTCAAACAGTATGGGGAGTTTAAGCCAGATATTGTGTTTTTAGATGTAAGAATGCCAAATATCAGCGGTTATGATGTATTTTTGCGCCTCAAGGCTCATAGTCCGGATGCTAAAATATACTTTACCTCGGGGTATGCACTTGATGAAGAAGAATATGCTGTCGCTAGGTCACAATCTTTAGCCGGCATAATAACAAAACCGATAGATTCATCAGTCCTACGAAAAGTACTTGATAGTATCTGTCAAGATCACAGCTGATTCATGCAGTCACCGGCCCCTTCCGCAAAGACAAATGATTTTTCGAATTACCACATCTCTGCATAAAAATAGTCATGTATCTGATTATTTGGGGATATTCTGACATGTACTCACAGAACCAGGTTTGGTGATACAGGGGCTGTGGTCTGTTATGTGAGGGATAGTACAATGTGCTCACCTGAACATGCTATCTCCAAATCCCTATGTAACACATAAAATAATCATCAACCGTATTTTCTAGAGGACCGCTATACGATCTGCATAGTATTGAAAGTGTTTTGCTTTTTGAAGTTGATCGTGTGTAAAAACGATGACGCGTGCACTAAATGAAAAATTAATGGTTTCTATTACCAATCATGGGTGTTTTAAACGATTTTTTGGTATTGAATAGTAATCATTGGTTGTTTATGGTACTTCAAAAAGCAAAACACTTTCATAGTATTCTAAAAAAAACCAAACACCACTATCCAAGAGCAAAGGTACTTTTACGTCCTAGAGGTGTCCACGACTTTTGCATTTTAGTATATGATCTTTAAAGATGTATTTCATTTTTGAATCATTGGGCAGGTGGCATGGGGTGGTACGAAGCGTGCAGGGGAACAAATATCAAAGGAACATGACTCTGGGCGGCGCAGCTATTATGCAGGCACGAATCATCTGTTCTCGCGGGAGGAATCCGGTCACCATTGCTCAAATATGTATCTGGATCTGTTCAGCGTGGACATTCTCTTTTCATAGTAGTCGGTTGCCTGATGAAAGAAACTGGTATACCATTCTCTAATGGAGTCATCCTGCGCCATCAGTTCTCTGAGTTCGTTGATTTTGTTTTCATACAACAGAAAAGTGTAGAACCAGTATGATATTTGATCTGCTAAATTCTCCTCCCTTATGATTTCAAAATTTCGTCTATATTTTATATGAATGTACGACATGAGTTCATACAGTGGATTGTTCTTGTTTGCCATGTTGGTGTTGTTCAGGTATAATCCTCTTGCAAGTATCTTTATGTTGTATATGTCTGGGCCAATTACTTTCTTGATTTGTGCCCATCTACCAAACACCTTTGGTATTATGATAGAATATTTTGATGCCATGGAGTCAATCTCTCTATGAGTTGGTTCAAATGCATCAATATAGTACAAAATCCCATGTATGGACAGTCTATATACCGAGTACGGCTTTCCGGTATGCTTCTCCCTCAAGACAAGTCCCATGTCCACCACACCCTTTGAGCGTCGCCCTCTGTCGTATCTTCCAATCAGGAGACGCCTGAATATTTTTTCCTGAACGCGAATATTATCAGTTTTACGCCGGCGTGTCTTTGCCATATCCCATGTTGTACCCACACCGTTTACAAATAGTATGTGTAGTGCATCTTGTATGTTTTTTTGATGTGTTGTACACCCCATTGCAGAGTGACCATACAAACTCCTGGCAGTAGGCCTCAGATAAACCTTATACGACATGAGATTTCCATGAGAGTTATACGCAGTCATGGTGGGATTTGATGTATTTTCATATATTATATTTGGCGGTCCTCTCAGATAAAATATTATTGGCTCTAATCGGCGCTTTAGGTTACTCCCACAGAGAAGTATTCATAGCTGCAAGGTCATTGTGTATACCAGAGTTTTACACTGAATTGCTAGGATTGCTTAGTATGATTTGTATCGGATCTATTGGGTAAAATTTGGACATTTTGAAAAACCCTTTATTCTTGCGGGAGTAAAATAATTTGCAATACCTGCTAGCGACTGGGTCCGTCTTGTCTTTCATTCATGTATAGTCCCTCTAAGTTATACCCATTCCGGCCCAGATACCCTAGGGCATCGGCCCGTTCAGCAAATATCTCTATCGAGGTATCATACGTGTCGGTAGTAAAATGAATATTCTGTAGTGCGATATCTATTATGTCATCAGGAAATGCCCGCCCCAGCTCAGACTCTACATAGTTGTTAAACATCTCCCGCGCCTCTGCGGGGTTCTCGCCAATCCAGTGCGCGGTTGAGTTGTGCACCTCCAGCCATGAAGATACAGCTTCTGGATTTTCTTCTACAAACTGCTGTCTGGCCACCAGTACAACGGACGCAAAGACTCCATCCTCCCACAACTCCTCTTCATAGAACAGTCTGTGGCCGCCCAACTCTTCTACAAGAATTGTGGCCCAGGGCTCTGGAACCCAAGCCGCATCTATCTCTCCCTTTACAAAGAGCGTGTATGTGTCTGGATTGGCAATGTTTAGTACTGTTACGCTCCCACCCCTCTCGGTGGGTACCAGGCCATGCTCTGTAAGATAGTGTCTTAGTGATATGTCTTGACTGTTTCCTATCTGGGGGGCCGATATGCGCGTATTGTGCAAATCAGATGCCTGTGTGATATGTGAGTCCGGATGTATTACAAAACTACTCCCACCACTGGCAGCACCTGATATTATGCGAACCGAACCATCGGTGGATTTCAAAAACCCGTTTATGGCCGGTCCGGGTCCCACATATGCCATATCTATCGAGCCAGAGAACAGAGCCTCTATCGCCTGCGGACCACTATCAAACAGCCGGACATCCAGACTGACTTGATCTCCAACACTCTTCTCAAAGGCCCCCATCTCCATTCCTATTACTGGAATTGCGTGCGCCACATTGGGAAAGAATGCAACCCGAAACCTACTCTCGGCAGAACTCTCAAGGGTCGTAGCATATATTGTCAGTCCTGCTACAACCACTCCTATACAGATTACGATTAAAATTCGCAGCATCACGCTTATAGTTAATTCCCATGCCGTTAAATAAGGTTAATTCCGCAAAACTAACCAATTGCGTCTTTAATGGTGCGCACAAGTTTCTGCGCACTATTACACATATGGCAATTTTACCATCAGGGTTCTATGTATCGGGACACGACTAGTGTGATGGTCAATATGAGGCGCCAAGCCGAATGTAAAACTCTGGCATATATAATGACTCTACAGGAACGAACCCTTCTCTCTGTGGGAGGATACTAGTTCCCAGAAATTTATAATGCACATTCTTAAAGCCCCTCACTGATGGATAATGATGGTGTTGGTTAGATGATCTCGCTGTTATCAAAGAAGGTGGCATTCTATGTGGTCCTAATAGCCGTTTGGCAGGCGGTGGCTATGTCTGAGCTGTGGCCTGACAACATATTCCCATCACCATATCAGGTTGTTGAGGATTTAGCATTCATGGCCAACGATGGCAGCCTGTTTCATGGCATGGGGACCAGCCTCTTCAGACTGGTTTCGGGCTTTCTAATAGCCGCCTTGGGTGGCTTGATCTTGGGAATATTCATGGCCAGGGTCAGGATAGTTGATCAAACCATGGGTTCGCTGGTCTTGGGACTTCAGTCCATACCTTCTGTAGCGTGGGTCCCCTTGGCAATACTCTGGTTTGGCCTTACTGATGAGGGAATAATCTTTGTAACTGCGATAGGGGCCATCTTTGCAGTAACCATAAACACCAGCTCGGGCATAAAGAATATCAATCCACATTATATCGAGGCCGCTCGAAATATGGGCGCCCATGGAAGGAATATGATTGTAAGGCTACTGATACCTGCGGCATTTCCATATGTTATATCTGGATTCAAACAAGGATGGGCCTTTGCGTGGAGGGGGGTGATTGGTGCGGAACTACTCTTCTCGTTTTTGGGCTTGGGCTTTCTGCTGAATGTAGGCCGTCAACTAAATGATGTCAGTCAGATAATTGCAATCATGATACTGATAATGGGTATTGGTATTGGCATAGATGGATTTGTCTTCAAGAAGGTTGAGGATAGGGTTATGCATCGCTGGGGGTTAAGATAGGAGCCGGCTTGCGCCTGACGCATCAAAGGAATTTCCCATCACTATGGTGACATGCATAAGTTTATGCAGTACTAAAATCACCCATACACACTACTGAGGTTGCATGTGCCTCATTTTTGGAGAAGTACACGAGTTATGTCTGTGCTACAAGATAGAATCATGTATGTGAATGTAACAATATTGGTCTGTATGCATAGTAGTTATTTTGGGGTCGTGGGAATGTGCGGCAGCAACCACAGTCTTAACTGCTTGCTTTTACACTTGCAGCGTTTCTTGGCGCCATCTACCCGTCGCTTCTTTATTTCTGGGTCTATTGGGTCCTCTAGGCGTACAAATGGTCGCATTATGCCCTTTGGCGGCATTCTTTCCCAGTATGTGAAGAAGTGATAATCGATTTTTAATAAAATCGTACACTGCTGCTAAATGCGTATCCTTATTGGTATAGCGTATCGAATGTTCAATCGAGCCTTTCAGCACGCTCCACACCGGGGGGGGGGGTTGACCTATTACCCGTACACTACCAGTTCTAGTATAGTTGGGTGGAAAGGCCGACTGCACAAT
>VXON01000194.1:0-6217 GCA_009840065.1 Cenarchaeum sp. SB0662_bin_33
TCGGGACGGATACGGGCCGGCCAATGCGACTAGGCATAAATTTGGTCACAAATATCTTGCTTGTTTATGGAAAACAAAAGTGCAAGGAAATACCTTATATTACAATCATAAAAATATGATCAGTCGCGCATGGTCTCTATGTGTGTGGCTGAACCGGTGTGTTGGCTGATTAGTAAAGGCTGGCTCATTACTCGCAAAAAGCTTGTAATCTACACCACCTTCCTATCAACGCAGTCTTCTACTGCAAGCCTTAAAGAATAACTTGTCTCGGGATAAGATTCGTGCTTAGATGCGTTCAGCACTTAGCTTAAACGGCTTAGCTGCCCGGCCTGCCTTGTCAGACAACCGGTAGACCAGTGGCCACGCTGCTCTGTTCCTCTCGTACTAGGAGCAACTTCCCCTCAGTTATTCGCGCTTCCATCAGGCAGAGACCGACCTGTCTCACGACGGTCTAAACCCAGCTCATGTTCCCTTTTAATAGGCGAGCAGCCTCACCCTTGGCCCCTGCTGCAGGACCAGGATAGGAAAAGCCGACATCGAGGTACCAAACCGCGGGGTCGATAGGAGCTCTCGCCCGCGACGAGCCTGTTATCCCTGGGGTAATTTTTCTGTCACCTCCGGGCCCCAATAGTGGGCACACGAAGGATCGCTAAGCCCGACTTTCGTCTCTGGATTCCGTGCGTTTGGAAACCCAGTCAGGCCAGTTTTTGGCTTTGCCCTCTTCAACGGATTTCTGACCCGTTTGAACTGACCTTTGGGCCCCTTTGATATCTTTTCAAAGGGGTGCCGCCCCAGCCGAACTGCCCACCTGCACTTGTCTCCGCTCTTCAACGGATAAGTAGTACTGCAAGAAGAGTCTGGTGTTACATCGTTGCTTCACCGACATCCCGTAGAATGCCGGGCATGGCTCCCAGATACCCTGTGCAATCCTTACTATACTACAGGCACAAGCTGCAGTAAAACTCCACGGGGTCTTCTCTCCCCGATGGAAGATGATGGACTGTTCGTCCACCTTATGTGGCTTCACCGGGTTGTAGGCGGGGACAGTGGGGCTCTCGTTGTTCCATTCATGCGCGTCGGAACTTACCCGACAAGGCATTTGGCTACCTTAAGAGAGTCAGAGTTACTCCCGGCGTTAACCGGCCCTTAGCTCGGTTGGACCCAAGTTTTAGGTACCGGCACCGGCCAGGATTCAGCGACTATACACATCCTTTCGGACTAGCAGTCGCCTGTGTTTTTATTAAACAGTCGAAACCCCCTTGTCACTGCGACCTGCGGTCCCAATTCCTCATTAGGACTGCAGGCATCCCTTCTACCAAAGCTCCAGGACTATTTTGCCGAATTCCCTCGCCATACGGTATACCCGTAGCACCTTAGCTTTCTAAGCCAGCGCACCTGTGTCGGTTCTCGGTACGAACAACACTCTGCTAGCCACACAGCCTTTCATGGTCTCCTGGATTCAAGAAAACCCCGCTGACGCGAGGCCGTTCCCGACTCGGACCGGTTCTCGTCATTACGACACTCCCCAGTCCTCGAACGGTTAGATATAACGATGGTTATACTCTCCCTATCCGGAAGCGAGCCATATGGTTCAAGCACATTGTGCAGGTACTGGAATATTAACCAGTTTCCCTTTCGAGGCACTCTGTTGAGGTACCTCTTAGGATCGACTAACTCCAAGCTGATAGCGCATTGCTTGGAAACCCTTGCGCTTTCGGTGGTATTGGTTCTCACAATACTATGCTGTTACTGCCGCCAGGATCTGCAATAGAAACCGGTCCACAGGACGTCACCGCCCTGCTTCTGCCCAATCACTACGCCAACCTACCACGAGACATCGTTGGATGCCTGTCTGAAGTATCGGTATTCTACTTTAGCCCCGTCCATTTTTGAGGCATTCGCCCTCGGCAGGTAAGTTGTTACACACTTTTTGAAGGATAGCTACTTCTGAGCTTACCTCCCTGCTGTCTTGGCACGAACACGCTCTTTAGCTTGACACTTAGCAGAAATTTGGGGACCTTAACTCCAGTCTGGGTTAAACCCCTCTCGGTCATGAGCCTTACGCCACATGAACCCGTGTCCCTGCTTCTAAGATGTATATCCGTTCGGAGTTTGAATGGGCGGTGAGGATTTTACTCCCCGCGCCGCCCTATCAGTGCTCTACCGGAAACACCATCTCCACAGAGCACGCCCTGCGAGACGCTTCGGTTGGAACTAGCGAGCGCCAGTCTAGATTGGTTTTTGACCCCTATTCCCAAGTCACAAGAACGATTTGCACGTCAGAACCTCTACAGACCTCCAGCGGGCTTTCGCCCGCCTTCATCTTGCTCAGGAATAGATCGACTGGCTTCTAGCCTGACCGCTATGACTCTACGCACTTTCACACGCTTCTCCTCACATATGCTGCGAGAACTCGGTTTCCCTTCGACTACACCTTTTTAGGTTTAATCTCGCCATAACAGTCAGCTCCCTGGCCCGTGTTTCGAGACGGAACGGATGACACCGGAGTTTAAAGCCCAGATGTTCGGTTCTCAGATGAGAACACCACATCCAGAAAACACCTTTTATGCCATCCACGTCTGTAACCAATAGGTTTCATGCACTTTTCACCCCCCTTCCGGGGCACTTTTCAGCTTTCCCTCACGGTACTAGTCCACTATCGGTCTTGAGAGATATTTAGCCTTGGATGCTACTTTCACCCATATTCACTGCCCACTACCAAGGACAGCTACTCGGCCTCAACTAGGACCATATACACTTTGCCTACGGGGGTATAACCCTCTTCGCCAGTTCTTTCCAGAACACTTTGGCTGTGCTTTTGGATTCCATATATTGTTGAGGCAAAACACCACATCTCCACAAGGGATTCAGTTTAGGCTATTTCCTTTTCGTTCGCCACTACTTGGGAAATCTCTATTGATTTCTCTTCCTCGTGGTACTAAGATGCTTCAATTCCCACGGTTCGACCTCCGCTAATGCGGAGTGCACAAAAGTGCAAGATTCTCATTCGGATATCTCGGGATCAACAGACACATGCGCCTACCCCGAGCTTATCGCAGCTTGTCACGTCCTTCATCTCTCCTCAAGCCTAGCAATCCACCTATTGGCGTCTTTACACCGGCATTATTCAGCCACATATTACACGACCATGCACGACGATCATCGCAACTACCCCGGCTAGGGGGCCGCTACGTCCTTCATACGTCACTTTCGTGGCGTACTGCATCCTATTTGATGTGGAGATTGTGTGCATCCGTCATCTCCGATTCTAAGGAGGTGATCCGACCGCAGGTTCCCCTACGGTCACCTTGTTACGACTTTTCCCTCGTCACGGACCTCAAGTTCGATAACGCCAATCAGGCATCACCTCGCTAAAAGCCCACTTCGATGAAACGACGGGCGGTGTGTGCAAGGAGCAGGGACGTATTCACCGCGCGGTAATGACACGCAGTTACTAGGGATTCCAGATTCGTGAGGGCGAGTTACAGCCCTCAGTCATAACTGTGGTAGTGTTTGGAGATTGCCTTCTCCTTTCGGATTCGGAACCCATTGTCACTACCATTGCAGCCCGCGTGTGGCCCCAGGGTTTCGGGGCATACTGACCTGCCGTGGCCCCTTCCTTCCTCCGCATTAACTGCGGCAGTCCCGCTAATTCGCCCCACTACTCCGGAGAGTAATGATCGCAACTAGAGGCAGGGATCTCGCTCGTTACCTGACTTAACAGGACATCTCACGGCACGAGCTGGCGACGGCCATGCACCACCTCTCAGCTTGTCTGGTAAAGTCTCCAGCTTGACCTTCATTCTGCTGTCTCCCCGGGTAAGATTTCTGGCGTTGACTCCAATTGAACCGCAGGCTTCACCCCTTGTGGTGCTCCCCCGCCAATTCCTTTAAGTTTCATACTTGCGTACGTACTTCCCAGGCGGCAAACTTAACGGCTTCCCTGCAACACTGCATCGAGTTCAACTCGATGCATCATTGAGTTTGCATAGTTTACAGCTGGGACTACCCGGGTATCTAATCCGGTTTGCTCCCCCAGCTTTCATCCCTCACCGTCGGACGTGTTCTGGTAGACCGCCTTCGCCACAGGTGGTCATCGATAGATTAGTGAATTTTACCTCTTCCTACCGAGTACCGTCTACCTCTCCCACTCCCTAGATTCACAGTATTTCCGGCAGCCTATACGTTGAGCGCATAGATTTAACCGAAAACTTATGGATCCGGCTACGGATGCTTTAGGCCCAATAATCATCCTGACCACTTGAGGTGCTGGTTTTACCGCGGCGGCTGACACCAGAACTTGCCCACCCCTTATTCGACTGTGCTTTTAGGACAGTTAAAAGATCTCTTCAACAGAGATCACTCGGATTAACCTTGTCGTGCTTTCGCACATTGCAAAGTTTTCTCGCCTGCTGCGCCCCATAGGGCCTGGGTCCGTGTCTCAGTACCCATCTCCAGGCTTCTCCTCTCAGAGCCCGTACCTGTTATAGCCTTGGTGGGCCATTAACTCACCAACTAGCTGATAGGCCGCAGTCCCATCCTGTGGCGATAAATCATTTGAGCCATAAATCATTCCAGACATAATGGCCTATAGGGTATTATGCTCAGTTTCCCGAGATTATCCCCTTCCACAGGTTAGATTGACTACGTGTTACTGAGCCGTCCGCCTTGCATTGCTGCAAAGACTCGCATGGCTTAGTATCAATCCGATAGCAGTCAGGTCCCGCAGGATCAACGGGATTCATTATTTTATAGTAGCGTACTACTTTATATTTTGGAAATTGACGGATGCACTTTCAATCTTCACATCTCAGACCAGACCGTTGGATCAGGTCCTCACTTTGTCGGCGAAACTGGAGGTCCACAAATCATCAAATGGCATTTTGCCACACTTCATAGTGGACGCCGCTCTTGCGTTTCGTAAAAGAAAGTTCAGGATAAAATGAATATAAACCATGCGAAATTAGGTTTCTCCAAAGTTGGTGATGGCCTAAATTTACATATTTTGGCGGCCAAGATGAGCTCATAGAGGTGGTTTTATTTACCAAGTCCTGTGGTTATATTGTACTGGACGAAATACATTCCAAATATGGCAATAATTACGGCCTGCTGTATCAGCGTAAGCCACTTGCCAAGACCTTGTATCTGTGTGTTGGTGGCCTCAGATGGGGTTCTGCCACCAAGCGAGAGTGTTTTGCTTTTTGAAGTTGATCATGCGTAAAAACAATGACGTGTGTACTAAATGAAAAACTAATGGTTTTTATTACCAATCATGTGGGTTTTAAACGATTTTTTGGTATTCAAAAAGCAAAACACTTTCGCTTTTTACGGATATATCCAACCGAGCGTCCAACTTCAAAAAGCAAAACACTTTCACTACAGAAACTTATGCATGCCGCCATACACAGTCTAGTTCCGCACACAGGTCGTGGCAGACTCAGAGAGCGAAATAGTTATCTGAACAACGTAACTCAGCAAAAATTCTGTGTTGCATACATCTTTCCATCTTCACTAAATGCCACACCAACACCCAGCCTATTGTAATTGGGCTCTAGTATGTTTGCACGATGGCCAGGACTATTCATCCAGCTGGCAACCACATCCCGGGCTATGTCCTGAGCAGTCTCATTATGTTCAATACCACTGACCCACGATATGTTCTCAGCAAGCCCGTAGACATAGTAGGAACCATGGTCTCGAGTACAATCATAACCGGCACGCATCACACGGTCTGTTGGGTCAAGGCCTTCGGGAGTGACATGTCTGAAATAGTTCCGGTCAGCCATATCTCGACTATGTTCTTTGGCAATCTCCTCCACTAGGGCAATGCGCTGAAGTTTATCTAACCCCGTTGACTCGCGTTCAATATTTGTGAACAGGTATATGTATAATTCAATCTCCTTAACAAATCCCTCCTCATCCGGCGATATCATTGGGCCGTCGATGTAATCATCTATCGAGGATATATCAAACTCGACATCATCTGGATCGCCCTGTGTCGATTCTTCAGCATCAATGTCCGCACTGTACGGCGCTAGTGGACCCTCATCTGGATGAAGTGCATATGGTCCAAATGCATTTGGTAGTAGAGTATAGACTGCGTCGGTGACAGCTCCCGGAACCTCTACTACGTCTGTAAATGTCTCAACCACGGTATTAGTTACAGCTCCCGGAACCTCTACTACGTCTGTAAATGTCTCAACCACGGTATTAGTTA
>VXON01000194.1:6227-11028 GCA_009840065.1 Cenarchaeum sp. SB0662_bin_33
ACAGCTCCCGGAACCTCTACTACGTCTGTAAATGTCTCAACCACGGTATTAGTTACAGCTCCGGTCATATCTTCTGTATCTGAGACAACATCTGCTAGCGTCCCGGTTATGGTATCTGTGGCATCCTCGGTGACATTGGCGGCCACACTAGATGCAGTTCTGACATCTGATACTATCTCAGGTACTGCATATGTGAAAAATGACCACAACCCAATACCTATAACGCCTACAATTGCGGCTAAAATTATTGGTTTTCTGGGCATACAGTATATTATACGTCATGCCCTATTTGTTTTACTTCTGTAGCTTCCTTCTACAAAGTTAAGGGATGAGTAATAAAGTTGAATCAAAGATCGTAAAAACGTTTAGATTGTGTGGGTAAAAAGAAAACTCCACAAGGGAAAGAAGGCTACACATACACCAAAAAGATGATCAAATTCAGGCATTACCCAACAGACCGTAGAATGTGGCATCCTAGAGCAAGAAAAATTTGTGGTACAGAGTATATCCCAACTGCAACAGGCCCACATGCGAATCACCATATCATACTAGTATGAACCAAGCTTTTTTTTTCACAATATGATCAGTCGAAATTGAACTTGTAAATGTGATTAATAATACGTGTGCAGAATAGTGGTTATGCAGAAACCCCCCTTTAATGGTAGATTCGAGAGTGTTTTGCTTTTTGATATGCGTAAAAACGATGACACGTGAAATTAATGGTTTTTATTAATAATGATGGGCGGTTTAAACGATTTTTTGGTATTGAATTGGCTATTCAAAAAACAAAACACTTTCCCAGCAAGTCTGTATTTGCACAAAATAACGTATTGTGTTATGTGTCAATCCTAAAACCACCCACATAATTATAACTTGGCATACATATCATATGCAAGAGATGCTACCAAGATTAGAGTCCATACGACAAGTACGAAAGAGACTAGGTATCACACAAAAGAGTCTGGCCAGGATGTGTGATATTAGCGCATCGATGATAAACCAGATAGAGTCGGGTAGAAGCAAACCTAGTTATGATACAGCAAAGAAGATATTCGACAACCTAGCCAGTCTTGAAGGCAAGACCACATCACAGACGGCCGGCAGTCTGTGCAGTGAGGATATAGTAAAGCTGTACGAGCAGGACACACTACAGGACGCAATAAAGAAGATGCGACAGTACTCGATAAGCCAGATACCCGTATTTCATGGTAAGGACCCCGTGGGTGCCATAACAGAAGACGGCATAGTAAAGTTTCTGGCCAGTGAAGAGTCCGACTTAAAGAGCATAAAACTTGCCAGCGCCATGGAGCCCATACCTCCCATTGTGGACCACGACACGCCGGCCGCACTGCTAGTACCCCTCATTCGATACTCAAAGTGCATACTGGTTTCAAAAAAGTCCAAGATAGTGGGGATAATAACAGCATCCGATGCCCTAAAGATAATGGGATGACTCTATTTCGGGTGTGAGCAGAGCTCGGCTAGGACACCATGCAGTGACTTTGGGTGGATAAACGTCACCTTGGTCCCGGCAGAGCCGGGCCGCACATCACCCAGGAATCTAATCCCCGAGGAGCTCATGCGGGATACCTGCGAGTCTATATCCTGAGTCTCCAAGGCAATATGGTGTATGCCGGGACCCTTCTTGTCTAGGAATTTTTTAATGGGGCTTGAATCCCCCATCGGCTCCATCAGTTCTATGCGGCCATTCTCCATGTGCAGTATGGCAATTGAAACACCTTCGGACTCTACACGCTCATACTCTATGTCATGTACTTGCAACATGTCCGAGTATGTCCTGACCGCCTCATCTAGGCTATCGACTGCAATGGCTATATGATCAATCTTCATCAGAATACCTCCCGGGGCCTATACTCGCCAAAGACGCTGCGGAGTGAATTGCTTATCTCGCCGGTGGTGGCCCGGGCCCGGGCGGCATCTATTATGAACGGCATCAAGTTCTGTTCAGTCTCTGCAGATGATACCAATCTTGAGAGTGCATCATCGACGCGTATTGAGTCCCGGGACCTTCGCAGTTGCTTCAGGGCATTGTTCTGGTGAGCCTCTACAGAGTCATCCACATGCAGCAGGTTTGGCTGTCTCTCATCGGCATCCACATACTTGTTTACTCCTACAAGTATACGATCATTTGCATCCGCCTCCTTCTTTAGGCGGTATGCGTTCTGTCGTATCTCAGATTGAAAGAATCCCTTCTCTATGGCGGCAACCGATCCGCCCATCTTCTCAATGCGCTTCAGATAGTCCCAGACACCTTCCTCAATCCTAGCGAACAGATCCTCCATGTAATAGGAGCCTGCTAGAGGGTCGACGGTCTTTGTGATTCCGCTCTCGTGTGCCACTATCTGCTGTGTGCGCAGTGCTATCTTGGCAGACTCCTCGGTGGGGAGTGCGAGTGCCTCATCCCGGGAGTTTGTGTGTAGGGACTGTGTTCCGCCTGCTACGGCCGCCATCGTCTGTATGGCCACCCGGACTATGTTGTTGTCAGGCTGCTGCGCCGTCAACGACTCGCCACTGGTCTGCGTGTGGAACTTTAACTGCATTGATTTTGGGTTTTTGGCCCCAAACTGCTCCTTTAGTATACGGGCATATATGCTCCTCGCAGCCCGAAACTTGGCCACCTCCTCAAAGAACTCTATGGTACAGCAGAAGAAGAATGAGAGGCGGGGGGCAAAGTCATCTATATTCAGGCCCCGGTCCAGACATGTCTGTATGTAGGCAATGGCGTTGGCCAGTGTAAATGCAACCTCCTGAGTGGCGGTACAGCCGGCCTCCCGCATGTGATAGCCGGATATGGATACAGGATACCATAGTGGTACCTCCTTTGCGCAGTACTGTATCATATCTCCAATGAGTCTCATAGATGGCTTGGGTGGGTATATGTACGTGTTGCGGGCAATGTACTCTTTTAGTATGTCATTTTGGGTGGTGCCCCGGAGCACCTTGTTGTCAAATCCCTGGGACTGGCCCACCACTATATAATATGATAACAGTGTGGACGCGGTCGAGTTTATGGTCATGGATGTACTCACCTTGCCCAAGGGTATGCCATCAAATGCAGTCACCATATCATCAACGGATGCTATGGAGACACCTACCTTCCCCACCTCGCCCTCTGCGGGAGCCGAGTCCGGGTCATGGCCTATCTGGGTGGGCAGATCAAACGCCATTGAGAGTCCCGTCTGCCCCTTCTCGAGCATGAACTTGAAGCGTTCGTTGGTGAGTCTTGCATCACCAAAGCCAGAGTACTGCCGCATGGTCCAGAATCTGTCCCTATACATACCAGCATGTATACCACGTGTGTATGGGTATGTACCGGCATCCTGCGCATCCCCATATATGCGATTCACCTCAAAGTTTGAGTCTGTAAACACCACCGACACCATACATCACCTCAGGAGAAGTCCCGATATATGTTTGGCTGCCTGATACGGGTTTGAGTCTCCGGCTTTTATTAGGTCAAGCTGCTCTGTTATGCGGGCATCGCTCTGTACCATATGATTCAGTTTTGCATGCAGGTTACTTAAAATTATATCCACAAGTTCGGTCTTGATTCTGCGCTCCTGCCTCTGAGGAGAATTAACATTAGATTCGAGTAGGTTCCGGATGGTGTCTGATAGCTCATCAATGCCCTCGTTGTTCTTGACGGATGTGAGCAGTACATGTGGGTTACGGTCAGACTCCCCTATAAAGTCCCGCACCGCATCAAAGAGTGCGGCACTGCCGGGCAGGTCAGATTTGTTTACTACACAGATATCACCTATCTCAGTGATGCCCGCCTTTATGGTCTGTATGCTGTCGCCGGTATGGGGATTAAAGACTACCACGGTCACATCGGCCATATCTGATATGTCTACCTCGGTCTGGCCGGCACCCACGCTCTCTACTATTATAGGCTCAAAGCGGGCATACTCAAGTACCCTAATGCTGTTTCGCAACGATGCCGAGACGGCCCCGGTGGCACCCCGGGATGCCAGGCTGCGTATATACACACCCGAATCCGTCGATTCTGTCATGCGGACTCGATCCCCCAGTATTGCGCCGCCGGTAATATGGCTAGTGGGGTCCACTGCCAGTACGGCAGGCCTGCCGCCTGTTCCTGATAGACGCATGGTCAGATGGTTTATCAGCGAGCTCTTCCCGGCCCCGGCAGGACCCGTTATTCCAACTACGCCTACCTTTCCGGTGTAGTGGAATATCTTCTGTAGAAACTCCTGAGCCTTTGCCGGATCGTTCTCCACAAGGGAGATTGCCCTAGCCACACTTCGACGATTGCCCCTACGCAGTCCCTCTAAATCCATATCTGTTGTTTATGGATAACAACAGGTAATAAATTCTTGATGCATATAACCAAGTCCCGGATGAAACCAGCTGGCCAAACAAAAATTCGTAAGGTGTTTTTGGTCCGATGTTAAATTTAGAAGCATAAACTATCCACACCAATTTTGCATAGATGATATTTTATTCATATCCATCAGTGTTGCGCGGTTCAAGTTTTGTTTTAAGTGGTTTGTGTATAGATGTATCTTTTTCTAAAATATTTTTTGAATAACTGTCTGGAGATTCTTTACATCCTGTATTATAGCAATTCGGCAGGGCTCAAATACCACAGATAAAAGAGCAAAAATATTATTTTTGGTTGCATGACATTCATGCGTAAAAATTAATCTTTTTGTGCTTAGTTAGGTCATGCATATTCTCCTAGGCAAAAGACTGTTTTTCACTCATGGCATCATGCTGACCTGACAAGTATATTTTGTAAAACCAATATTCTTACATTAAT
>VXON01000131.1 GCA_009840065.1 Cenarchaeum sp. SB0662_bin_33
GAATTTCACTCAAAAATGGTTGCGCGTCTGTGCGCTGTATGATATGTCGTAAGCAAAATCCGCTCAAATTGACTGTAAACAGGTCACATAGTGTAGATTTTCAAAAGTTATTCTGTATTGATATAGGTAAGAGGTCACCCCCCCTTTAATTTCCTTCAAATATGTAGTTAGACAACATAATGATTTTAGTGTCTACTCATTAATCGGTAAAAAATGAGTAGATACAATCACTATACAAGTATTGGAATTTTGGAAAGTGTTTTGCTTTTTTAATAGCCAATTTAATGCCAAAAAATCGTTTAAAACACCCATCATTATTAATAAAAACCATCAATTTCACGCGTCATTGTTTTTACGCATGCCAAAAAGCAAAACACTCTCGAATTTTGGTATTTAACATATCAACCGGCCTGTATTCGGGAGGCTGGCAAAAATGATGTTAGATCTCAGTAGTTCAAAAAGTGAATATTAACAAATGAGTTTTTGATAAGTCAAAATTGGTTGAAAAAATTTATGTAATTAATCAACTTTTTTAAAAACGCGCATATGTGTTGTTCAGGTATGGTTCACAACAAACCAAAAACAGAACACGCACTACAACTATCCACACCAAAGGACGTATTTAACCGCCTCTATGATGAGATGATCTGCCACCGTCATTTTATGCAGACTCTAACGCAAAATTCAGAGAAGTATAATTCGACAAACACACATACCAATCGGTAAGTTGGCGCATGGATTTTTGATGTGTGTCCGAACTACATATCCTACTTTTTACACTATACTGCCCCGACCAAGTAGGCAACTTCAAAAAGCAAAATACTTTTGTGGAGTTTTCTTCTTACCCATACAGTCTAAACGTTTTTAAGATCTTTGATTAAACCTTGTTAACTATCACCCAACTTTGTAGGAGGAACCTCCGGTAGCCAAGACTTATAAAAGAACACATTGTACGATATACCATAATGATGACAACCACAACCCAATTGTTGCTGGTATTGTTCTAGCGCGTTATATAACGCGCATTTGAGGTGTTATAATGTCAGATAATAATAATATAAAAACAATTACGGGGGCTCAGGCACTGATGGAGGCCATGGAACGCGAGGGTGTCCGGGAGGTATTCGGACTGCCTGGAGGCGCCAACCTTCCCATGTACGATGAGTTTAACCGGTGCAACATACGCCATATACTCGTACGTCATGAGCAGTCCGCGGCGCATATGGCCGATGGGTATGGGCGCGTCAGCCGAAAGCCCGGAGTCTGCTTTGCCACGTCTGGTCCGGGCGCCACAAACATACTGACCGGAATAGCCACTGCGCAGGCCGACTCAGCCCCTATGATTGCCGTTACAGGCCAGGTCAATGTTAACATGATCGGCAAGGATGCCTTTCAGGAGAGCGACATAATGGGTATGGCGAACCCGGTAGTAAAGTATGCGTTTCAGCCCCGGACTCCCCAGGAGGTGCCACTGGCAGTACAGAAGGGATTTTACATTGCATCCACCGGACGGCCCGGCCCCGTCCTGATTGACATACCAAAAGACGTACAGTCCGGATGTGCCCACATACGCTATGTGGATGAATTCAAGATACAGGGATATCATCCATGGACTGAACCGGACGTAAACAACATAGGACGCGCCATAGATACGCTCATTCGCTCCGACAAGCCCATAATACTGGCGGGGGGCGGAACTATAATATCGTCGGCATTTGCAGAGCTGCAGGCACTCGCCGAGTTTCTCTCCATACCTGTTGTGACAACATTCAAGGGTAAGGGGGCGTTCCCCGAAAATCATGCCCTGTCCTTGGGGCCCATAGGTATGCATGGGCATGCGGAGGCCAACAAGATTATATCCGAGGCCGACTGCGTCCTGGCCATAGGTACACGCTTCTCGGATCGTTCGGTAGGAACCTTTGAGGAGTTTGAGAGTCATCGAAGCATAATACATATGGATGTGGACCCCGCCGAGATAGGCAAGAACCAGACCACCAATGTAGCCGTGGTTGGGGATGTCAGGGCCACACTGCGCATAATGCTGGCCACACTACAGGAGAGGGGCATATCCAAGACGGAGGGGGGTGAATGGGTGCGGCACGCGCAGGAGATGCACAGATACTGGCAGGAGAACCTAAAGATTCACCCCGGAGAGTTGGGTGCCGCCCACATACTCCGAAAGCTACGTGAGGTACTGCCGGGTGACTCTATAATTACAACGGAGGTAGGCCAGCACCAGATGTGGGCCTCACTCTTCTTTGATGTAATAACGCCGGGCACCTTCTTTAGCTCAACCGGCCTTGGCACCATGGGATGGGGATTTCCAGCCGCCATAGGCGCCAAGGTGGCCAGGCCGGATGTACCTGTCGTGGATATTGCAGGGGATGGTAGCTTCAACATGACCGAGAACTCTCTTGCAACCTCCATACTAGAAGACATACCAGTCATAGTATTTCTAGTGAATAATTACAGCCTAGGTATGGTGGCCCAGTGGCAGAGGACCTTTTATGACCGTCGCATGGTGGGTGTGGACCAGGGACAGTGTCCCGACTATGTCAAATTGGCCGAGTCGTATGGTGCGCAGGGAATAAGGGCGCATACTCTAGATGAGCTAGAGGCGGCCATTAAAACAGCCGTCAAGAGTGATGTTGCCACCGTTATTGACATACCAATTGACCCCGAGGAGGATGTGTTGCCCTTTGTGGCGCCCGGAACGCCGTTGACCAAGATGATACTGCCGTCGTGATATATGATGTGGGCCATATTTTCTATACTAGTGGAGAACAAGCCGGGAATACTCTTTGCGGTCACACACATGTTCCGGGCCAGAAACTTTAACATAGACAGCATAGCCGTGGGAGTCACCGACAACCCAAAGTACTCTAGGATGACCATAACGACATTTGGCGATGAAAAGCAGTTGGAGCAGATTCGAAAGCAGTTGGACAAAATGATAGATACCATAAAGGTGCGCCGGCTGGACGAGCACAAGACGGTATACAGAGAGCTGGCCATATTCAAGATAAGGGTGGCAGATGCAAAGGAGAATATGGAGGTAAACGAGATGATAAAGGCATTTGGCGCAAAGGCGCATGACTCCCGCCGGGACTCTATAATGGCGGAGCTGACGGCCACGCCGGATCAGATACGTGCATTTCAGGAACTAGCCAGCCGCTTTGGTATAATAGAGATGGCGCGTACCGGTATAGCCGCACTGCAGAGGAGCGGTTCATGAGGATAAGGCTCTTTGATACCACACTGCGGGATGGCGAGCAGACCCCAGGAGTCTCCCTGTCGCCATCGCAGAAGGTTGCCATTGCAAGGAAGCTTGACGAGCTGGGCGTTGACGTAATAGAGGCTGGATTTCCCATAATATCCACCGGCGAGGCCGAGGCGGTCCGGCTTATAGCCGGTGAGGGCCTGAACAGCGAGGTGTGCGCGCTGGCGCGCTCCAACAAAAAGGACATAGATGCAGTATGTGATGCAAACCTATCGTACGTGCACACCTTTATTGCCACATCTGATATACACCTAGAACACAAGCTAAGAATGAGCCGCGAGGAGGCCCTGACAAGGGCAACAGAAGCCGTCACATATGCAAAGTCCCGTGGTCTGCACGTAGAGTTCTCCGCGGAGGATGCCACCCGTACAGACAGGGAGTTTCTACAAAAGGTGTTTGGCGAGGTTGCCGGGGCCGGTGCCGACCGCATAGACATACCCGATACTGTGGGATATGCGACACCCTCATACATATCCGATATAACTCGTGATGCCATACAGGCATCAGGACTGCCGGTATCTGTACATTGTCACAACGACTTTGGGCTGGCCGTCGCAAACTCGCTAGCGGGCATAGAGGCGGGCGCCACATGCGCCCATGTCACTATAAACGGCATAGGCGAGAGGGCAGGTAATGCATCACTTGAGGAGTTAAGCATGGCATTAAAGTGTCTTCAACATGATGTACAGTATGAGACCGGTATAAAGTCAGAGATGATATACGAGACATCAAGGTTTGTATCAAGCATAATAGGAATAACGGTCCAGCCCAACAAGGCCATAGTTGGGGACAATGCGTTTGGGCACGAGTCCGGAATACATACCCACGGCATACTGAACAACCCATTGACGTATGAACCCATCGGACCTGAGCTTGTGGGCCGAAAGAGGTGGCTCAAGGTGGGAAAGCATGCCGGAATGCACGGAACAAGGGCGATACTTGCCGAGTACGGCATACATCCTACAGATGAGCAACTATCTCATATACTATCTAGGGTCAAAGAGATGGGAGATATGGGCAATATGGTCACCGAGGTTGAGCTCATATCAATAGCCAATGATGTGATGGGTGATGACAATATCAAGGATTTGGTTAAATTAGATGGCTTTTCTGTATCTACAGGGATAGGTACGATGCCGTATGCGTTTGTGCGGCTGAATATAAACGGCAAGAAATACTCTGGTACCGACTTTGGTGTGGGCCCGGTTGATGCGGCCTTTAATGCCATACAAAAGATAACCGATGCTACATCCGAACTTGTAATCAAGGACTATGGCTTGGCATCCATATCCGGCGGATCCCAGGCGCTCTGCGAGGTTACCGTACGGGTGGCCGATACGTCAGGTCAATCCATATCATCAAAGACCGTAGGCAAGGATATTGTTACTACTAGTGTAAGGGCGGTAATAAGCGGGGCCAATCGCTTAATGCTTAAAAAGATGATGACGCAAGAAAGATAGTGTATAAAATATCATTAATAACCGGCGATGGTGTCGGGCCCGAGCTGGCCGACTCGGCCATTACTATACTGAATACAATATCAGAGTACACAGATACAGGGTTTGCCGTTGATGTGTTGGCTGCCGGTGATAAGGTACTGCACGATACGGGCGAGGCGTTGCCCACAGACACGATACGTAGTATAAAGGAGTCCGATGCGTGTCTCAAGGCGCCAGTGGGCGAGTCTGCGGCGGATGTGATTGTGCGGCTGCGGCGGATGCTAGATTTGTACGCGAACATAAGGCCTGCCCGCGCGTATCCGGGAGTGCCGGCCCTGCGGGATGATGTGGACATGGTCATAGTCCGGGAGAATACAGAGGACTTGTATATCGGTGAGGAGTTTCTGATTGATGATGCCGCCCTAGCGCTCAGGGTGATATCAAGGTACGCATCATGCCGCATAGCGCATAAGGCATTTGAGATGGCACGGCAGAGAAATATGATGAAGAAGGTCACATGCGTGCACAAGTCAAACGTCATGCGCAAGAGTGATGGCCTGTTTAGCGAAATAGCAGGGGAGGTGGCCATTAAATATCCGGATGTCATACTTGAGCAGATGTACGTGGATGCATGTGCCATGAATCTGATACGGCAGCCCGAGCAGTTTGATGTGATACTTACAACCAATATGTTTGGTGATATACTCTCTGATGAGTCCTCGCAGGTGGTGGGCGGTCTTGGTGTGGCGCCTGCCGCAAACATAGGTGATGACTTTGCACTGTTTGAGCCGGTACATGGTGCCGCCTTTGACATAGCCGGCAGGGACATGGTGAATCCCATCTCTTTTATACTGTCGATACACATGATGCTGGAGTGGCTGGGTATAACAAAGACAGATGATGCATGTATCAGTATGGCAGGTATACTGCAGACGGCTGTATCGGATACCATGAAAAAGGGTATCGGTACCGTAGACATAGGCGGCACATACGGTACACGACGGCTCACCGACCATATCGCGTGCACGTTTAAAGATTATTATGATACAACAGACGGTTCAGATATGCAATGATGTGTGTAATATGCAATGAGAACAAGGGTACACAGCGCATAACAAAGGGCAATCCCGCATACAAGGGTAAGCCCATCTGTATACTGTGCAACAAGGCCCGCAAGCTGCTGCTTGAGACCAGATGATTTATGGAAGCAGCCGGACCGGGTCCCTAGGATACAGTACCACTTCTCTGACATTACTTGTTCCTGTGAGTAT
The DNA here is from genome assembly GCA_009840065.1 of Cenarchaeum sp. SB0662_bin_33. Lineage (GTDB taxonomy): Archaea > Thermoproteota > Nitrososphaeria > Nitrososphaerales > Nitrosopumilaceae > VYCS01. Next base: position 5,991 of record VXON01000131.1, read on the forward strand.
GGTCATCAAGCGGTCCAGTCCCATGCCCCAGCCGGAGTGGGGTGGCATACCACACTTGAATACACCAAGATGCTCTGTGAACTGCTCCGGGTTAAGCCCCTGCTGTATGAGCCTCTCTTTTATCATATCGGCATTGTGCAACCGGGTGCCACCCGAGGACAATTCCAGATGTCCATACTGCAGATCAAAGGACTTGGATATCTCGGGGTTGCCATCCTTACCCATTATGTAGAACGGCTTTAGGCTCATGGGCCAGTCAGTCAAAAAGTAAAAGCCCGGATGGTTCTCGCCCACAATACGTAGGTGTGCATCCTGCAGATCATCACCAAATTTGAGTTTGTGGCCATGCTCGTTTACCTCTCTTAGGGCATCCTCATATGTTATGACCTCAAAGGGGGTTGCCGGTGCAGTTAAGTGGTGTGGTATGCTAGATAGTTGTGATATGCATGTATGCTGGACATCCTGCATTATCTTGTATATGAGTGTCTCCAGAGTATGCATCACATCAGTATAGTCCATAAAGGCGGCCTCTATGTCAACGCTGGTGAACTCTGTAAGGTGCCGGCCCGTATTGGAGTTTTCGGCCCTGTAAAAGTTGGACACCTCAAAGACGCGCTCCAGCCCCAAGGTCATCTGCTCCTTGTACAGCTGCGGGCTCTGGGCTAGATAGGCGGTCCTGCCAAAGTACTCTAATGAAAAGAGGTTTGCCCCACCCTCGCTGGCACTCCCGATTATCTTGGGAGTTGTTATTTCGATATATCGCTTGGCCAGATAGTTTCGTATTGATTGAAGGGCCGTGTGGCGTATGCGGAATATGGCGCTTGTACGGGGGTTCCTCATGTCCAGTGCCCTGTGATTCAGGCGCGTATCAATATTACTCTGCAGGCGGCCCATGGGGTCCACCGGCAGGGGGTGCACTGCCTCTGTCAATAGTTGTACTGAGCCTGCATTAACCTCAAAGTCAAAGTCATGCGACTTTGTGGCCTGTAGTGTGCCGTGTACGCGTATGACGCTCTGTCTACTCATACTTGAGATGTCACTGCCCGCCTGACCTTTTGCAACTATCTGGCATCGGCCGGAGGCATCCCTTAATGTGACAAATACAATCTTGCCCATCTTTCGCAAATCCTCTATCCAACCGCCCAGTGTCACATGATTGCCAATCATTGACTCTTCAAGGTCGGCTACATCATGACTCTTTGTAAACTCCATGTATACGAGTGGTGGTTTCGCCTAAATATTTCTATATGATGTGTGGTGTTTACACGGTATTTGTGTCTTGATGTATAGTTATGACACAAAACTGCACAAGATATTAAATCAGGCTTGACTCTTGTGTGTATTGGAGGAGTAATCAAGCCTGGCCAAAGAGGACTTTATGGTTCTTGGAGATGCAGGACTTAAGATCAAAGAATGGGTGATCCTGTCTTTAAGGAGTTCGCGGGTTCAAATCCCGCCTCCTCCACATATAAAAATAAAAAAAAGTTACTAGGATCCCTTTGACTTCATTACGGCATATACTTCGGGCATGGCAAGGCAGAAACCACAGTGTATGCAATCATCAGCATCACACAGCTCGCAGTGTAGTTTTCCCTGCTGTACTACCACCTCTACAATTCGGTTCTCCTTTCTATCTCGCAGTAAGATTCGGTCATCGTCTATGCCTATTTTTTTTAGCATTGGTGCGGACTCTGCCATCATCTTGTCCCGCATCATGCGTTCTTCAAGCATGTACGAGACGTACTTGGACAAGCTGTATGCGCCCATCTCAGTCTTTATACCGTCGGTGTCCTTGTATGTCTTGAACCGATCATAGGTTTCTGTCGGGATGGTTATGGATTTGTAGCCTGTTTTTGGCATTTTACTTCAATTAATAGTACGTTATGGTACATATTTAAAACTTGCTGACAAGTTGGGCTGGTAACTAAACGTCGCGTGAAAACCCCGTTTAAGAATTACAAGATTTCTCAACAAAACTGTGATTTTCACATTTCAGTAGGCTTTTACATAACATACAGAATATCCATGTATGGGTGATGACTTTGCACAATACGAGGAGGAATACATTAAGAGACAAACATTAAACAAAAAACTTGATGGGAAAGAACGCCAGCGTCAGGAACGCATAGACTCTACCAAGCAGGCCGCATCCATTGCAGTTTTGGATTCATGGGACTATGTTGTACTAGAGATGATAAAGCGTGAGGACCTGCGTATACCAATGAAAATGGGAACTATGAGGTGTAATGAAGCATATCTGAAGTTGTTCTGTAAGGGGCTGATATCAAAGCGTACGCGCGAGTTGACGTTTGATGAGAGAGAACGCGTACAGACATTTCTGGATTCCCCATTATACAAACAGTACAAGGACAGATTGAGGGGGCTGCTTACAGATGAAGTAAACGAACAACTCAAACTAATATCCGAGATAATAGATGTGAAGATTGTTGGGTGGTCAGGTCCAAGTGATGATATATTCAAAAATGTATGGGTGTTGACTGATGTGGGAAGGGAGAAACTTACCGAGAAGCGTAATGAGGTTATAGAGTTATGCAAGAAATACAAGGAGAATGATGTTGATTTTTACCGGAATATAGACGACTACTCCTGGGCTTTTCCAATGATGGCCATAATGGGGACAAATAGTGTGATGATGTGGGATATGCGACAGGAGTTAGATATGTTGCATGCAGATGTTGGTTTTGATGGTATGGGTTTTGGATAATATGTATGTATAAAAGACTACAAGTGTATATACAAGCAGTACAAACATACCACATGAAGATTCTGTTGGATGAGATGTTGGATGATACCATGACAAACTCAAACTCAGTGGATATGATGTGTATAGTGTAAAGAGACTACGCAACGGCATCAATCTGTCAGAAGATATTAAGGTCATCATGTACGCGCGTGACAACAACATGATACTGGTCACAAAGGATAATGATTGTGTGAGGACATGCAAACAGGTAGGTATACAACACATACCACTGGACGATGATGCGTTATTTTAGTATCTTCTATCTAGGCTTAAGGAGATGTAAAACTCTAGATTTGGAGTATGATAACCTTAAAAGTATCTCGTGAAACACAATACCATGAAGCCATTCCACGAACTGCTGGAAGTCAGACCTGACGTGCGCGACGGGACGCTGGACCTGTCCGTATATGCAGCCAACCTCGGAGACGTAGCATCCAAGATAGACAAGCCTGCCGCCAGAGAGTACCGAGACCCCAAACTATTCAGGGAGATGACATACGAGACTGAGGGTATGCACAAGGCATTGGATGATATTCGTGTACGATTACAGGAAGGCAGGGGGAACGGAGTGCGCCAGTTAGAGACGTCCTTTGGGGGCGGCAAGACGCACGCCATGATAGCAATGTACCACAAGTGCACGGAGTGGAATGCAACACGTATAGCGATAGATTGCCAGTTTCTAGACACAGCCTATACGATATGGGGGGAGATGGAGCGCCAGTTAGACGGTACAATAACCAGGATGGCCGGTCAGGTCGCGCCCTCCGGAGACAAAATCTACGAACTATTCTCAAACAGGGACAAACCCGTACTAATACTGATGGATGAGATATTCAACTACATAAAGAGGGCGATTGCCGTAACGATTGGCAACTCTGATCTGGCGGACCAGACAATCACATTCATGCAGAACCTCAACGGTCAACTTGGCAGCCTGCCGAACGTATGCCTTGTGATGTCATTATCCAACCGCGACGATGTCCTCAAGGCGGACAACATGACTGCACGAACACAGAACGAATACTATGAGAAACTACAACACATCACGGGACGGCACCTACAACCTGTAACTGTATCTGAGGATAATGACATATCCCATATTATACGCCGTAGGCTCTTTCAGACCGACGAGGGTATAATATCAGACCGCGCACAGGAGACAATACAGCACTGTATGGATAAGATAAAGAAGGGCGGCCTCATATCTGCCGATGATGTAAAGCCATACGTCACACGATTCAGTAACACATACCCATTCACCCCTGATGTAATAGACATACTACACAAAAGATGGGGTTCATACGCTACATTTCAGAGGACGCGCGGTGTATTACGGCTGCTATCGTTGGTTGTACACTCCATGCTGAAATCCAAAAGGGGGTGGATTGCACCAGGTGATATAGATCTTTCTGTATCTGCGATACGTGGGGAGCTGCTCAAGCATGCCGGAGACAATACCGCAAGTGTAATTGATGCAGACATAGTTGGGATCAATGCGTTGGCCAGGAAGGCGGATGGGGATACGGGTGTGCGCTGCGCAACAAGCATCTTTATGTACTCATTTCCACCCAAGATGAGTCGTGGAGCAACACTTGAGGAGGTGAAGCGTTCCTCGTTCACGGATCAAACACCACACTGGGTTGCGGGTGACTCAGTGGGCAAGCTAAAACGGCGCTGCTTCTATCTGGAAGAGACTGATGAGGGAATGTTTTACTTTGATATAACCCCCAACATCAACCACATGATAGACCACGCCAAGCGGAACGTATCTGATGGAGCAGTACATGATGCGGAGCGGAACCTGTTGGACGGGGCGAGGGACGGCGGCAGATTTGTTAACATACACATATGGCCTGATGAGACCGAGGCGTACAATATACCGGACAGGCCAGTTTTACAGTTGATAATATGCAAGAAGAATAACCCAGAGTGGTGCAAAAGGGTTGTAAACGGAACGAACAAGTCGCGCCGCACAAACATGAATGGTCTGATATTTGTACTTCCCACGGATGGAATTGTGCTAAATGACATGTTGCGCTTGCAGTTGGGCGCAGAGTCCGTACACTCACACATGAAAAATACGACAGAATATACATCCGCACGACGCTCATACGTAGACTCTGAGATTAAACGGGCTAGGGAGGTGTTGGGTGATGAATTGTGCAAAAAGTACTCGGTCATATACATACCAGATAGGGACG
>VXON01000056.1 GCA_009840065.1 Cenarchaeum sp. SB0662_bin_33
TACTATATAACCAAATGCCATAATTACCAACTAGTACCGGATAGAGAGCTGTTACCTGTAACAGCAATATCCAGCTTAAACAACACCATCATCATACTCAGTCTACGTGCAACACGTCCTGATCCCTCGGAACCAAGTATTTGTTTTAACAGTTCGATATCTGCCATACTATAGGTAAAAATGAACCAATTTATTAAATTTCCTATTAAGCGGCGTGCGGAGCACGCCGCGCCGTGTAATGTGTGTGGTAGTAACGATCTTTATAATAGCAAAATCGCCTTATGTGCGAAAATTAAACTACAGAAACTTATGCACGCCGCTATATTTCCCCAAACAAAAGACTGCTTCAAAAAGCAAAACACTTTCATTCGAGAATCCCAACCCTTTGTTTTCATTGGAGAAAGTCATCTCCCGGAGAGGTCCCTTTGACTATCGTTTGTAGAACCTAGTGGATGCCAGTTGTGCCTTGTATCTCTTTTTGCCAATACCCACTTCGATGTGGGACCCCACCCCATACTCCGGCAAGACATAACAGTATCCGATGGGCCTGCCCAGCGTGGGAGAGAAGCCTCCAGAGGTGACCGTACCCACCGGCCTCTCGTTGTCGTATATAGTATCACCTTTTCTTGCTACGCGTCCGGAATCAACGACCATAAAGCCCCGCAGCTTCTTTGTTATCTCTCTTGAGAGTAGTGCTTCTCTACCAATAAAATCAGTCTCCATCTTTACTGTCCACCCCAAGGGCGCCTCTAGAGGGGTGGTGTCCTCGTCTATATCATTTCCATATAGCATCATCCCAGCCTCCAGTCGTAGTGTGTCGCGCGCCCCCAGACCTACAGGTATTATACCAAATTCGGCGCCGCTCTCCAATATCATATCCCAGATGCCAGCGTGCCCGCCATCAAAGAACAACTCAAAGCCGTCCTCGCCGGTATATCCTGTCCGGGATATCATGCAGGGGCCGCCGTCCAGTTCCATCTGCACAAGCCGGAAGGGTTTTACACCCATCATCCCTGCACCCATCTTCTCAAGTATGTGGGACGACTGCGGGCCCTGTAGGGCCAGTAGGGATATCTCAGTCGTAACGTCTTTTATCTCGCACCGGTTCATGTCCATACCGGTCATTATCCAGTCCATGTCCTTTGTCCTGTTAGACGCGTTAACCACCATGATAAAATCACCGGGACCCAGCCGGCTTACTATAACATCGTCCACTATCCCGCCGCTATGGTTGCACATCGGCGAGTACAGTGATTGGCCGTCTCCCACTTGGCGTATGTCGTTTGTTATTACGCGCTGTATCAGATCCTGGGCACCAGGACCTCGTATCTTGAGACGTCCCATGTGTGACACATCAAAGAGGCCTGCACTGCCTCGGACACCCTTGTGTTCCTGAATTATACCCGAGTATTGAAGGGGCATATCCCATCCGTAAAAGTCCACAATCTTTGCACCCAGCCCTAAGTGCCGCTCGTAAAACGCAGTCCTCATGGGACATGCAGTGTTATTATTATAAATATATCTTGATTAATATTTTGGTATGAGCGGCCCTGCTCTCGTGCGTCCGCGCTGGCTGAAGACGAGGATACCCTCGGGCGAGGCATACGCCAATGTGAGAAGAATCATCAAGAGTCACCGCCTACATACGGTATGTCAGGAGGCATCGTGCCCGAATGTGGCTGAATGCTGGGGCGCCGGCACTGCCACCATAATGATAATGGGCGACATCTGCACCCGGGGTTGCGGATTCTGTGACGTGAATACAGGTAGGCCCGGGTCCCTGGATCTGCGGGAGCCTAGCGCCGTGGCAGTAGCAATACGGGATCTGGGACTTCGATATGCTGTAATAACGTCGGTGTGTAGGGACGATCTTCCTGACAGCGGGGCGGGGCATTTTGCAGAGACCATACGGCACATACGGCACCGGTGCCCCAACACAATAGTGGAGTCGTTGATTCCGGATTTTGCAGGTGACCATACACTGATAGATGCTGTGGCCGATGCAGGACCTCATGTGGTGGGCCACAACATAGAGACCGTGCGCCGGCTCACCCGGCAGGTCCGGGACCGCCGGGCTGGCTACTCACAGTCGCTGCAGGTCCTGCGCCACACCAAGGAGGGACATCCCGGAATATTTACAAAATCATCCATGATGTTGGGTCTGGGCGAGTCCACAGACGAGATACTTGAGGCGGCCATAGACCTCCGGGAATCTATGGTAGATTTTGTCGCGCTGGGCCAGTACATGCAGCCCTCAACACGACACCTTCCGGTCAAAGAGTACATACATCCTGAGCGGTTCGATCAGATAAAACACATGTTGTCTGATTTGGGCTTCCTGCATGTAAATGCCGGACCCTTTGTACGGAGCTCCTTTCGGGCCTCGGACATTGCAGATATTGTGTCGGACCACCGTGGTATGCGCCCCACCACCTAGCATCTCCGGCTATAACACGCGCCATGGTCATATGAAACGCTAGGCAGAGTCCAGATGTGCAATGACCATGCAGGAACAAACCCTTCGTTCTTGCGGGGAAATACCACACATCATGATATTCTCTTAAAGGCAAAGGCGCCCGCACCCTCCCAGCCGTAGTCTATGAAGCAGCCCATGTTGTCCTTGGAGATTACATCCTGCCGAATGCATTCATCTATAAATTGTATGGAGCTCAGGGCACCCATATTGCCCGTACTACTCATTATGTCATGACTCATGCGGATCTTTGAGGGATCCAGACTACAGCCTTCGGCTACAGAGTCTACAAATTTTTTTCCCGCAGTGTGTATGCCAAATACATCTATTTCCTCCGTGAGTATCCTCTGTAGTCGTGTGAGGCTCTTGGTGGCCAAACGTACAATGTCGTCCAGTAGGCCACGCGGGTCCAGACTCATATCGAATATCACCCTGCATCTACTGTCAGGTGACATCTTTAGTGTGGCCGCCGGGACCGGTCTTGCACTTCTTGTTACAACCACGTGGCATGGGTCTATGCGCACCTGCGCCCCATCCGGTTCTGGGGATATTATGGCAGACGCGGCGGCATCACTGAATATTAGAAAATATATCATACTGTAAAAGTCTCCCCGGCTCCTTCGTGTGATGTTCCTGATCTGCTTTATCCTATCCAAAAACCACTCCGTATAGCCGGATCCCATGATTAGTAATACATCTCCCTTGCCACCCATGGCAAAGTGCCCGGCCGAGTTCAGTAGTGACTCCGGGAGCGCCGAGCATGCAAGCCCCTGTAGGTTCTGCGCCCTTATATCCTGACGCAGGGAGAGTTGTGGCACCAAACCCGTGGTGGGGGCCGGATCCAGATATTGGGGGTTGTCGTTGACAGTGATCAGCATTCCTATGTTGGAGCGGTCCATTCTGCACATGGATACGCCGGCGGCCTGCCGGTACATATCGTCCATCGTAATGTGGGGCTCCACGTACTGCTCACTCCCAAAGTCCACCTTTGATAGATCGTATGACTTGTAGACATACTCGATGCCCAACTGACTCTTGGCATACTCCCTTACTTCCCTGTCCATCTTGTCCCTCAGCACATCATCAACAATCTCCGATATGGAATAGCGGAATGGGGCCTTGACCACGGAAATACCCGAGAGCCACACCATGCACCTACAGCCCCCGCAGCAGTATGTCCAAATCCTCAAAGAATACGTCATCATACTTGTCAGGTGGGAGATCAAAACCCAGAACCAGCACGTCAGCCTCTGACTTTCGGGCCGTGCCGTGTATCCGACGGGCGCAGGACTCGGGTGTGCCCCATACCGCCTGCACTTCATCCAACATGCTGTCGCCCACCATGCGTGCCCCGCCCCGTACCCCCTCCCTGCGGTATGCGTCCCGTATACCGGCAACATCAAATCCTGCCGCGGCTAGGGGCTCGCCATAAAAGCCGTTTGCGCCCACATATCCGGCAACGGTCATTTTTACATCCATGCGGGCATCATGCGCCGTACTGCTACTCATAGATACGGGAATGATGGATATTATGCCAAATTCCGGAGATGCCCCCTCCCGGATTGCCCTGACATGCCTTGGCATATGTGAGCGCGGCTTGAGAAAGAAGATTACACCATCGGCGTTCTTTATGGCGAGATCCAGGACCCTCTCACCCACTGCGGCCCAGTATATCGGCCCCGCATACCCGTGTGCGCGGAGGCTCCTAGTATATGAAACAAGACGTGATACGGGCCTGTGAAACACCATCTTCCACATCCCCTCTACTACAACCGGCGCGCTTGTACCAATTCCTAGTATGAACCGCTCTCCTACGGTACGGTGGATACGTATAGCCTTACATAGCATATCTTCACGGGTGCGGGAAAACACGTTGATTATGCCGGTGCCCATGCGTGCCCGGCTTGGGAGGCCTGCTGATACTTCTAGTAACATGTCCAGCGCATCGACACCCATTATGCGTGGGTGGGTCTCTGGAACTAGAAAGTATTCTGCATAAGATCCTGCTAGTTCGGCCGCCCTCCTCACGGCCTTTGCGGGGGCCCGTATGCCCAACTCTACTCCTATTCTGGTCTCGGACATACTCCCTCGGCCTCATGCATACACGCTGCGGCAGCCGCGTCGGCAAGGGCTTCCGGCAGTGTGGGATGTGCGTGTATGGTGCCGGCTACATCCTGGGGCCCAAGGCCCATTCTTATGGCCAGCGCCGCCTCGCCTATGATCTCGCTGGCATGCGCGCCCACAATAAGCGCTCCCAGTAATGTGCCGTTTTTAGTATACACACTAGTGAATCCACGGGTCTGCCCCATGCAGTTTGCCTTTGCGTTGGCGACCATCTGCGCTGTGGATGCTGAACCCTCCAGCCTTCCCACCATTGCCACCTCGGGATACGTGAATACACAGTAGGGTATTGTGGTATAGTCTATACGGGTATGCCGACCTAGTATGTTATCGGCCGCGACCTCGCCCTGGCGCGTGGCTACATGTGCCAGTTCGTATGCTCCTGTGACATCACCTACGGCATATATGTTGTCTGCACTGGTCTGCATTTCTGCATCCACGACTATTCCCCTGTCGCCATACTTGACACCCAGCATATCAAGCCGGTCTGTATCAAGTGCCGGGTATCGTCCCACACAGCCTAGTACTACCTCGGGGTCAATCTCATCCCTCCCCATGACAATGCGGCCGTCATGTACGCCTGTCATGACACCGGTGAAAACCGATATGCCATCCAACTTCATGTACTTTTCTACTGTATCTCCCACAATCTTTGGCTGTTCCGGCAACAGAGACCCCTGAGATTCGGCCAGCCACACCCTACAGCCCAGGGCATTCAGTATGGACGCAAACTCACATCCGCTATACCCGCCTCCTATGACTAGTATGGATTCTGGTAGACTCTGCAACTCAAACACAGAGTCGGTGGTAAGCATCTCATAGCCCGGCAAATCTATGGTTTTGGGTATGCTACCCGTCGCCAGCACCACATTGCGGGTCTCGTATCTTGCCCCACCAACCTCTACAATACCTGATGATATCACGCTGGCCTCTCCAGATACCGTGTCCACTTTGTGCTGTCGGAGCTGGAGTCGCATCCCCGAAGCAATCCTGGATATTGTACTCCTCATACCGGCGCTCAGCATGTCATAATTGATGCTTATGACTCCATCTCCTATGCCGTACCTCTTTGAAGCCCTTACTCTCCGGGCCAGATCGCCCATCGCATGAAGGTACTTTGTGGGAATGCATCCTCTCTGGGTGCAGGTGCCACCAAGGCCATTCCGCTCTATTATGCACACATTGGCACCCTCTTTGGCCAAGCTTAAGGCGCATGCATAGCCCCCGGGTCCGGCCCCCACAACTATGGCATCATACATGATGGGAAGTATACGATGTACAATAAATACCGCTCTTCTGAGTTCCACCTACAAAGTTGACTGATGGCCTAAATTTGGAAGCCAAGATGAATTTATAGAGAAAGTGTTTTGCTTTTTGAAGTACGTGGATACATCCGTAAAAAGCAGTCTTTTGCTTGGGGAGATAGGCACGACCTAACAGAGGGACTATATTGGATTTGTGGCCATATAATGTTGATATAAACAGATGAATGCACATCATACGCTAGTGTACAGAACGAGAATTTCTTGTCTGATGTATGACCAGCCCACACAAATCGATTGATGTGTGCCTGATCAGGCTACATCTATTACTCCAAACAAAAGACTACTTTTTACGGATGGATGCCATATTGGCCTAACCTATACCAAAAAGCAAAATACTTTCAATATCATCTTTTGTGCGTCCACGACCTTTGGGAGTATCTTGTAGCCATTATCCTTTTGCACTCTGCAATGTCGTTACCGGACAGTGACATGCTGTCCAGCCCACAGCCAAATGCATCCTGAGCTCCCCTCCTTAGTGCATCGGTGGTCTGTTCAAATGTACGTCCAATACCTGCCACCCTCTCCTTCACATCCGCAATGGCCTTGTCCCGTATCTTTGTAGTGGGCACGTTGAGCAGCGAGAACATCTTTTCCACATCTACATCTAGTAGTATGGTACCGTGCTGTAGCAGAGCGCCCCCCTTTCTTGTCTGGGCGTTGCCGCAGACCTTCCTCCCATTTACGGTGACATCGTTAAGGGGAGAGAATAACGCGTCTAGGCCCATGTAGCCCAGCCCCAATACCACCATGTCACATATGCTCCGGTATGATTCCATTATATCCGAATGAAACCTACTGGTGACCAGTGAGTATGTGACCTCCATGTCGTGAAACACCGCGCCCCCGCCGGTGATTCGCCTTACGACATCTACCTGACTGTGCTCGCACCGGTCCAGATTGACCTCTTCGCGCACTCCCTGAAAGTAGCCTATCGTTATACATGGCCGGGACCAGCCATATATCCGTAATACTGTGTCCCCGGTTACGCCATACCTGTAGAGGAGACACTCATCCACGGCCATGTTCCATGTGCCCGTACCAAGACCGGTCTCTAGAATCTTGATGCGCTCAAACCTTATGGCTCACCACCTCCCGCGTTCAGTATTGCCCCCGTCAGCGATTCGACATCAAAACCAAAGCATCTAGTGTCCGCAAGGGCCAAGGAGATTCTCTGCCTCAGGGCATCCCTTTTTAACTCTGCACCTAGCAGCCCCACCTCTAGGTCGTCTATCGAATCCTCCGGATGCATGAAAAAGTCCCCTGTGATCCTTATGTGTCTTATAGTACGGAACTGACTGGAATAATCCAACCTTATCCTCACCATCTTCTCCAACTTTGCCACATGTGTGGTCACGACTGTACTGTCTTGGTCAGTGTCCATGCGTCATTCCTTTGGTGGCCTCCAGCGCAGATCGAGATGCCGCGCTGCCATCACCTCGTCTAGTCTTCCGGTGGCCGCGGTGTGTGGTGTGCCATCAAGCATGCTAGGATCCCGTTCTGCCTCACGCGCTATCGCAGCGAGCACACCGGCAAGCCGGTCCAGCGTCTCCTTACTCTCCGTCTCGGTGGGCTCTATCATTAGGGCCTCCTTTACTATAAGCGGAAAGTATATTGTAGGTGGGTGGAAGCCATAGTCGATCATTCTTTTTGCCATGTTCAGAGCGCTCTTCTCACCGAACCGCCTTGTGGACACCACAAACTCGTGGGCGCAAGGCCGGTCATACGGCACATCAAAGATATCTCTTATGAGACCTAAAAGATAGTTTGCATTCAGGAGGGCGGCCTCTGAGACATTCACAATGTCGGATCCCCACGATTTAATATACGTCAGGGCCCTGAGCATGATTCCAAAGTTTCCATAGAATGAGTGGATCCTGCCGATGCTCTTATCGTAGTCATAGTCTAGATCAAAGGTGGGACCACTGTCACGTTTTACAACCCTCGGCACTGGCAGATACTCCTCTAAGAATGATCTGACACCTAAGGCGCCGCCGCCGGGCCCGCCGCCACCGTGTGGGGTGGAGAAGGTCTTGTGCAGGTTCAAGTGCATCATGTCAAATCCCTGCTCTGCAGGCTTGCTGATTCCCAGCATCGCGTTCATGTTTGCCCCGTCGCAGTACAGAAGTGTTCCGTGCTTCCTTGACAGCTCAGTTATCTCCTGAAGGTGCTCCTCGTAGAATCCTAATGTGTTGGGGTTTGTGATCATCACCACGGCCACATCGTCCCCTATGGCATTTCGGAACCCATCCAAATCCATGTTTCCACGCTCGTCGCTATGTACCGTTACGGTCTGGAACCGGCATGTAGCGGCAGTGGCGGGATTCGTTCCGTGCGCCGAGTCAGGAATTATTATCCGGGTGCGCCTCTCACCCATATCTGCAAAGTATCTCTTGGCGATCATGACTCCCAGCAACTCTCCCTGGGAGCCAGCGGCGGGCTGTAGGCTGAACGCATCCATGCCGGTGATCTCCTTGAGGGCCTCCTGCAGATCCCACATTACCTCTAGCGCGCCCTGCGCGTGGGATAATGGGGCGTGGGGGTGTATGCCTGCGAATCCGGGAAGCCTGGCCATATCTTCGTTTACACGCGGGTTATACTTCATGGTACAGGAGCCCAGCGGATATATGCCGGTGTCTATTCCGTAGTTTTTTCTGGAGAGTCTTGTATAGTGGCGAATCACCTGCATCTCGCTTACATCCGGCAAGGGCAGGTAGTCCCGTTTGGGAAATTGATCTTTTATATCATCTTCATCTGTCTGTATGTGTCCTGTATTTGCTTGGTCGTAATCAAAGATAAGATTTCCAGGTGTGTCATGGTCCTGCGCAATCATTGCATGGATGCACCCCTCGCATACGTCTCTACATCTGGTATAGTGTTCTTTTCTGTACAGCATACAAGCAACCGGTGGTCATCAACTGCGACTCCACCTAGTATGTCCCACTGCCGTAGATGCTCAAGTATGTCGGTTACAGGCCTTGGTGTCTCTACAAGAAACTCATTATAGAACGGACCCGGAGTCATAATTCGGAACCCCCTTGTATGGAGCATCTGTTGCAGCCGGTGCGCCCGACGGTACGAGGTATGGGCAACCGACCGAAGACCGGTCCTTCCCAGCAGGGCTAGGTATATGGTTGCAGATAGAGCCAAGAGAGTCTGGTTTGTTGTTATGTTGCTGGTGGCGCGCTCCCGCCTGATGAACTGCTCTCTTGCCTGCAGCGTAAGGACAAATCCCCGCCTGCCGGACTCATCTTGAGTCGCGCCCACTATCCTTCCGGGTAGTTTCTTGGTAAGCGTACTTTTGACTGCCATGAACCCCAGACACGGACCCCCAAAGCTTTTGGGTATTCCGAACGATTGCCCCTCACCGGTCACTATGTCCGCCCCCGCCTCTCCGGGGGGACGCATGATGGCCAGCGATGTAGGATCCGATATGCAGCTTATAAAAAGCGATCCATTACGATGAGCCTTCTCTGCCATGTGTGTGGGATCCCTTATGGAACCATCAAAGGCAGGCGTCTGCTGTATGATGCATGCCACATCGTTGTTTATGGTATCTGAGATGAAGATATCGGCTCCCTCACAGTATGTCCTGAGAACCTGAAGGTATGCTGGATTCAATCCCACGTCCACGAAGACACCTCTTCTTTTTGTGTGTGAATGGGCCAAGAGTACGGCTTCTGCTAGGGCCGAGGCTCCGTCATATAATGACGCGTTGGAGACATCCATTCCGGTGAGCAGGCATATGTATGATTGGTATTCATATAGAGCCTGTAGCATCCCCTGGCTTGCCTCTGCCTGATACGGTGTATATGCGGTGAGAAATTCCCCCCTTAGAACTATGTGACTTATGGCAGAGGGGATGTAGTGGTCGTATGAGCCGCCACCGGCAAAGCACTTGGTCTGTATGTTCTTTGCTGCAAGCGATTCGATGTATGATGCCACATCCATCTCACTCATCGGTTCGCCAAGGTTCAGTCTTGCTGCACGGGGAACCTGCTCTGGTACAAGATCATCAACCGTCCGGCAGTCTATTGTGGTGAGCATCTTTGATATATGTGCGTCTGTGTGCGGAATGTAGTTCATTTATTTCTCGGTATTCCCAACCGATTCGTCGTACTGATCCTTGGTGAGTAAGGATTCCAACTGGGCCGGACTCTCCGGCATCATCTTTACAATCCACCCATCCTGATATGGTGACTTGTTGATCAGCTCAGGCTGTGATAGTAGGCTCTCGTTGACATGTGTAACCCGTCCATCCACCGGACTGTATACATCCGTTGATGTCTTTACAGAGTCTATTATTGCTATGGCATCATTATGTCTGTAAGAGATGCCAACCTCAGGTAGCTCAACAGAGACCACGTCTCCGAGCTGATCCTGTGCAAATTCTGTAATTCCCACAATTATGCCGTCGTCTGTTGTGTCCACCCATTCGTGATCCTTGGTATATCTCCTAACCAACAGGTCAAATTTGAATATCTTCTTTAAAAAGCTATTCGACCATGGGGCCGTGTCCAGATAATATATAGCGGCGTGCATAAGTTTATGCAGTACTAAAATCGTCCATACACACTACTGAGATTGCATGTACCTCATTTTTGGAGAAGTACACGAGTTATGTCTGTGCTACAAGATATAGCAGCGTGCATAAGTTTCTGTAGTTTAATTTTCGCACATAGGGTGATTTTGCTATTATAAAGATCGTTACTACCACACACATTACCCGGCGCGGCGTGCTCCACTCGCCGCTTAATAGGAAACTTAATAAATTAGTTCATTTTTACCTATAGTATGGCAGATATCGAACTGTTAAAACAAATACTTGGTTCCGAGGGATCAGGACGTGTTGCACGTAGACTGAGTATGATGATGGTGTTGTTTAAGCTGGATATTGCTGTTACAGCAACTGCCATCATGTGTTCGTGCGACCCGCGTACGGTTACATTGTGGTATGGAAGGCTGCCCTAGAACATAGATGAGATACGCAAGGCACTTGCAGACAGGCC
>VXON01000090.1 GCA_009840065.1 Cenarchaeum sp. SB0662_bin_33
CTTTGCCTTGTAGTATTTTTTCACCTCCGGATATGTACTGGCCCCCGCAATGACCCAGGTGGCTGCAATCACCCATAAGGGCCGCCTGCCTCCATTTGGATAACCGACGCCCACAAAAGATGCAGCTAGATTCGCCCCACTCACTAAGAAGGGCTTGGAGCCCATGATAATGCAGGGGTCTACCTACCACACATATCTTTAGCATAACTGACATTTACTTACTTTCACTAATATATAGTCAGAAAAAGAAATGTATTCTATTTTTTGTTACGTAATGACCGGTATTCCTCCGGATTCTCTTTCTTTAATCTCTGATAACAGACTTCTTCATATGGCATTTCTTTTCAATAGTATATGAACAAATCTCGTATTTAACACCCATACATTGGATATCGAAAACTATATAGCGCATATATGGTAATGTCTTCTTCCGCAAAGACGAAGGATACCGCACATGACCACATGATTGCGCCCACAAAGCCGCAGATACGAATCCTTCGTTCTTGCGGGAGGAACCCGATAATGTGCATAATACAAAGACTGCGCATACATCATTTTGGGGATTGATACAAAAGCCAACATGCCAAACCGACATTTTTTTGTGCGCCTACCGCGGGAGCCGTCATCCTAGAGAAAACAGAATGGCGCCAGGAAAGGGATTTGAACCCTTGTACGCTTGCGCGTAGCGGTTTTCGAGACCGCCGCCGTAACCGCTTGGCTATCCTGACGATTTACTACGGCATCATATTACCTATATAGGATTCCACCCGCAAAACTTTATAAAAATAGTATAAATTCATTAGTTTGTCATCCCTACAACACGAACAGCCCGCCAGAGAGAAATCTCAAAATACCACAAGGATATACAACATGTCATGGGCCTAAATCTCAAGGATGTGGTTGTGCGGGAGAGAACATCTCTGGAGGCGTTTAATGGAAAGGTGGTTGCCATAGATGCGTACAACTCGCTCTATCAGTTTTTATCCACAATCAGGGGCAGCGACGGCCAACTGTTCACCGACCTAAGAAACAATGTCACCAGTCACCTGAGCGGTCTGCTACACCGTAATGCCAACTTTCTATCCATTGGAATAAAGCCCGTCTGGATATTTGATGGCAAGCCCCCATCACTAAAAGCTGCGGAGATTGAGAGGCGGAGGGCATCAAAGATGACTGCGACCATACGATACGAACAGGCCCGCCAGGAAGGAGACATGGAGCTGGCAAGAAAGTACGCCCAGCAGACCACCTCAATACAGGACAGCATGATTGATGATTCAAAGGAGTTTTTGAATCTGTTCGGCATACCCACCATACAGGCACCGTCCGAGGGGGAGGCCACGGCGGCGCATCTGACCATCACGGGGAAGGCGTGGGCATCGGCCAGCCAAGACTATGACTCGATACTCTTTGGGGCACAGAGACTGGTGCGCAACTTTACCAGTGGAGGCAGGCGCAAGGTGCCCAATCAAAATTACTACATAAATGTTGAACCTGAAATTATATATCTCAACAGCGTATTGGAGATGCACGGCATCAGTCGGGAGCAGCTTGTGGATGTGGGGATAATGATTGGTACGGACTTTAACCCTTCAGGCATACCCCGGATAGGCCCAAAGACTGCCATCAAGATGATTAAGAAACATTCCCGCTTAGAAGACATACCCCGGGCGCAAGAACATCTAACGGATACGCCGTACGAGGAGGTTCGTCGCATATTTTTAGAGCCGGATGTGGCAGACGTGCAGGATATCACTTTTGGCAGCATTCAGTATGAGGATATACTACGGTATCTGACCGAGCGAGACTTTACAGAGACCAGAATACTACAGACGCTGAACAAGATGAGAAAGGCCATATCAAAAAAGAGTGAAACCCTAGACAAGTGGCTCTAGGATTCTATGAAATTCAAGGATGCAGAGTTGATGCAGAAGCGGAGTCGCGTGGGGCCGGGACCATCATCAAAGACATGTCCCAGATGCGAATTGCACACTTTACATGTCACCTCGGTTCGAATCATACCATACGACATATCCTGGTGAAACTGCACAGAGTCATCCCCGGATGGCCGGGTAAAGCTGGGCCAGCCGGTACCGGAGTCAAATTTTGATGTAGACTCAAAGAGTGGCGCGCCGCAACATACACAGACATACATGCCCGGCTCCTTATGGTCATGGTATTTGCCGGTGAATGGTGGTTCTGTACCCTTGTTGAAACAGACATCATACTGTTCAGGCGTAAGTCTGCTGCGTATGTCAGTATTACTCATTACCAGATATGTGGCATGGATTCTTTTATTTATATCGCTATGTGATATCTATTTTGGCACCAATGCCCCTTATCTCGTCTATAAAATTCGGATACGATATTGCCGCAGACTCTGCGCCCGTAACCGTGCAGTCACCCACATACATCGCGGCTATGCAAAAGGCCATAAACAGTCTATGATCATCATGAGAGTCCAATGTGGCGCCGTGTAGTGAGTCGGATGGGTACAACACCATGCCATCAGAGTTCTCTTTTATGCCAACGCCTAGTTTTGCCAGCTCCGAAGCTATTATGGATATGCGATCAGTCTCCTTGAGACGGGCATGACTTGTATCGGTTATTGTAATGGGCTTTGATGTATTTAGTGCCAGAATTGCCAGTGGGGGCAGTAAGTCCGGAGAGTTTCCCAGATTAAATGTGCCGCCGTTTAGTTTGTCATCTACAGAGACACGGGTGGCATCATTTTCCGCACGCACATCAACACCCAGCATGTCCAGTATGTCTATAAAGACCTCATCCCCTTGAGGAAGCTCATCCATGCACCCCCGTATCTCCAGATCACTGCCACATAGAACCGCCGCAGACAGCAACAGGGCCATACTGGAGTAGTCAAGGGGGACCGTAAAGGAGATCGGCCTGTACATCTGGGGCTGCACCTCATACATCTTGTATGGAAGTATGGTTCTTACACCAACCCCAAAGTGACGCATGGTAGCCAGGCTCATATCCAGATATGGTTTTGACACCATCTCACCCTGAATGTTTACGTTCAGACCACGACTTGTCAAGGGGGCGGCCATCATCAGGGCAGATACAAACTGGCTGGAGAGATTACCCTGCACGGATATCGTGCCACCACTCATGGGTCCTGATATTCTCAGTGGAGCACAGCCGTCTGTCGAGGCGCATCTAGCGCCGGCCATCTCCAGCGAGTCCAAGAGTGGCTGCATGGGTCTCTTCTGCAGTGATGCATCACCGGTCAGTTGTACAGTACATGGGTATGCGGCAGATATGGCAGATGCCAATCGTATGGTAGTGCCGGAGTTTGCTGCATCAATTAGTATTTCTCCGGACGGGTTTATAGAGTCATGAATCATTATGGTGTCTCCCTGTATGTCCATGGAAGCGCCCAGTGACTGGCATGCCCGGATTGTAGAGATGGTATCGCCGGACACCAGCGCGTTTGTGACGCGACTATCCTGGCCTGCCAACGATGCCAAAAATATGGCCCTGTGCGTATAGCTCTTGTTGGGTGGACATGTAATACTACCAGAGAGTATGGACCTAGACACGCTACAGTTCATGAGAGTATGCCTTTGTGTTGTTTATTGCGGTTATTATAGTGTGACCCGGCATAGGCTCAAAGACCTTCTTGATACTGCGCACCTCACCCTCATAGGCCACGGCGGCTATGGATGGTCCATTTCCGGATAGTGATGCGCCCATGGCCCCGGCATTTAATAGTGAATCCAGTAGTTGGGGTTCCGGTCCCAGTATGGGCGAGACGGCTAGGCCGTTCACCAGCATGGCATCCCAGTAACGTCCATCCTTGGCCAGCCGCCAAGCAGCATCCAGTACATGTGACATCTTCTTTAGATTCCGTACATTTTTACGGGTTCGGTTGTTGGGTATGAATATTATCACCTTTAAATCCGGAGATATACGTTCATAATGAAACCTCAATGCCTTGTAGTTGTGTGCTAGATTCACCCCACCATAGTAGCATCCACAGACATCATCATACGCACCGGTTATGCTGACACCGGAACGGAGGGATGCATCCATTCCTGCCTCCAACAGGTCTTTTTCGGTCACATCCAGATCAAACACATTGGTACATGCCATGGCCACTGCGGTGGAGACTGCGCTAGAGCTCTTAAGGCCACAGCCAATGGGTACCTGCGAGTTGACCCAAACGTTTACCTTGTTGCGGGCCAGCTCATGGGACGGCACTATGTTCTGTATTGTAAGGGCGATCATCTTTGAGCTCTGATTGCGGGTATGTATTGTGATACCCTTGCCGGGTACTATCGACATGCGAACGGTGGTAGATAGTGATGTGCCCATCGTAACACCATGTCCAGTTCCTATTGCATTTACCAACGATATGGCGCCATGCGTGGTGGCAAGAGCACCTCTCATCAGAAGCCCCCCAAAAGGCTACGCCGCATGACATCGGTGGGCGCCTTTACATCCGTAAGTATCTCAAAGGCCAGCTCGGCCTGGTGCAGCAGCATCTCCCATCCCTGTATAATCTGCGCTCCGGCCTCGGAGGCCTGCTTTAACAATGGCGTGGTTATGGGCCTGTACACTATATCATATACGACCGTATCCGGTGATATCTTTTGGACATCAGTGGGCTGCCCACCACTCATTCCCAAGGAGGTGGTATTCACTACTATATCAAATCCGTCACGTATGCTTCCAGGCATGGAATCGGCGTAAGATGATACGCCATGTTCACGGCAGAACTCAGAGAGGGATTCGGCCTTCTGTATGGTACGATTGCAGATGCGTATGCTGTTTACATTATTCCTGATAAGCCCAAACGCTGCTGCCCGCGCCGAGCCGCCGGCGCCTAAGAGCATCACATCAGCACCCCTTAGGGGAATCTTCCTATTCAATATTGGCCTTAGGAATCCATCTATGTCGGTGTTGTAACCGTGCAGTTCGCCCTGCTTTACGAGTACTGTATTGGTTGCCCCTATGATACTGCAATCTTCATCACAGTTATTCAGATACTTCATGATATCCACCTTGTGGGGAATTGTAACGTTGAATCCCTGTATGTTGGCCTCCCGGAGTGACTCGACACCCTCATATAACTCGCCAGGCCGAATACGGTACGCCATGTATATGCAGTTCATCTTCAGATGCCTGTATGCGGTATTGTGAATTGTTGGGGAGAGTGAGTGATTTATAGGATCACCAATTATAGCAAATGCTCTTGTGTCCGTGGCCATCTCCCTACAGTAGACCATCCTCTTCTATTGTCTGTACATCCTGAAGCGAGTACTGGCCGGGCGCCACGGTCTTGCCCACATACACATACATGAACGGACTGCCCAGGTGCATGGCGCAGAGCCGACTGTGTCGACCGGCATCACCCATGGCAAATGCCACCAACGAGCCCGTCTTTGCGTGGGCATATAACGCCAGTACCCTAGCCGTATCCGGTGCATCTCTGGCAAGCGTGGCTATCTTTATTGTGTTCGAGTAATCTGCCATAAGATTCATCTGGTGTATCAGTGCATCCAGTGGAGGGGTGTCCTCAAAATCATGCCAAGACACCATTATATTAGATGATAATTCGGCGGCAAGATTACCCCGGGTTATCGTCGAGTATTCAACATCCAAAAGGTAGGGCCGGTGGTTGGATATGGCCTTTAACATCTGTATTCGCTGGGATTCCGCACCATCATACATGCCCCCCTCACTCTTGGGTCTCAAGGTACAGATGAATCTGTTCATGTATGGTGCGGCCTCCTCCAAAAGATATACCATGTCATCGGCAGATTTGAGATAGTCCAGTCGCAGCTCCACATACTCTGATGACTTTAATACATCAGTAATCTGCGACAATGCTGCCTCAGGTGACCTGTGTGCTATGGAGACGCATGTTGTATACTTCATTTCTCCAGTATGTACTCACTCTCTACCCTCATGCCAAAGTGACGACCGGCGGCAGGCGTGGCGTGCACCATTATCTTGTCCCCCTCCTTTAGGTGTGTCACCGATACCAGCTCGCCATCAGGGCGCACAAACCGTATAGTCTCGGCATTCTGGGCAATGATTCCTCCGGATTCAGAAGTCGTGGCAGCAGCAATAAGCAGCATGGGCCGGCGCTCTATCTTTGAGCGTCCCGCTATGGCTCGCCGGGAGGCACCACTCTTTGTGACTATGACGACTTCAGAACCACTCTCTATCTCAGAGAGATATTTTGTTGTGCCGTCCGGGGATGGTGTATAACAGTGAACTGCTCCCGCGTTTACCCGGAACGGGCGAGGGGATGTAAAGGATGAGCCAACCGACTCGTTGTGTATGAGGAAGAGAAAGTTTGAACGGTTGCCCACCAGCAGTCCCTCACCCATGTGCAGAATTGATGCGGTATCCACGCAGACCCGCTCGCCATCGCCAACCTCCCGGACGGCGGTAACCCGGGCAGCGGTCATCTCAAAGGAGGACTGATTCTGCAGGGATACTGCATCAGAGACTTCCTGTATAGAGTCAGTCTCCAAAATAACGCCATCCACGCCAATATCTAGTATGGAGAACATCTTGCGCACCTCATCCGCAGTCCTAGCCACAACCAGTATCTTGGTATCCACATCATGCAGCTTGGCAATCGTATTCTCCAAGGGTATTATCTTCCAGTCATCCACATCGGCTATGACAAAATCCAGCCCACCAGATGCATCATGCAGCATGAGTTGTATGTCTGTATTGGAGAGTATGTGGTAGCGCCTGCCCACTCGCTCCTGATCACTGCCCTGCCAGACATATGTCGAATCTCCACTCGGACGTATTATATCTAGTGGCAGATCAAATGTGCTGTCCGTATCAGTGAATACTACTCCGATACCTAATTCGTGTATGTTTTGTAGAAATGTCGGGTCTGCCTCGGTGGGGGCCACTATGATGTTTTGATCCCTGAACAATTCAGCTCACCGACTCGGCGGTCTCTCCGCCAAATATTATACGGGACAGGGTAGTGGTTATCTTGGATGGGTCTCTGTGAGCGAATATGTTTCGGCCATATGTCACACCCCTCGCACCGGCCTCCATCACATCCTGGGTCATCTTTAGTATACCATAGTCACCATCCATTCTAGGACCGCCCGCCACCACTATTGGTACGGGAGTACTCCTTACTATCTTTGCAAAAGAGTTCACATCACCCGTATATACTGTCTTTACAATGTCGGCGCCACACTCGGCGCCAATCCGGGCCGCATGAGCCACTATGACGGGATCATGTGGGTTTTGTACATTCTCACCCCTTGGATACATCATGGCCAGCAGCGGCATGCCCCACAACTGGCAGTGATCAGATATCTCGCCCAACTGGGAGAGCATCTCGGGCTCCTCCTTGCCTCCGACGTTTATGTGTAGTGAGACACCATCGGCACCCATGCGTACTGCCTCCTCCACACTGCCGGTCAGCATCTTGCGGTTGGGACTGAGCGAGAGAGATGTACTTGCAGAGAAGTGTACCAATATGCCCATATCTGGCGGCCGGGAGAGTGACTTTAGTATACCCTTGTTTATGATTACGCTGGTCAGACCCTGGCACCTGTGCAGTATATCCTCGGGTCTTTCAAGGCCGGGTATGGGGCCGTTTGATATTCCATGGTCCATGGGGACACATAGCATCTTTCCATCCCGCATAATACGGCTCAGACGCAGTTTAATACCATCCACCATGCCAAGTTATGTTTAATATCCCAATTTAAAAATGGTGTGTCTGAGAATTTGTTTGATAGTACGTCTAAAATCTTCCAAAACGGATATGTATGATATCGCCGGTGCGGCATGATGGTCAAATACGCATGATTCCGTCTCCACACGTCACTGAGTCACTGTCTGTCTCTGCGGGATGTGGTATCATCTCCATACTGGTTTATGTGCTCGGCTATGGTTCTGTATAGGGACCGAAAGTTATCCCGGGTACCACTGCTGAGAAAGTCTGCCTGGCCGGTAGCAATCTTGTCGCATATATACCTGGTTATATCCATGCGATCAAACTCTTCCCAGTCATCGTCGTAATGTGTACTCCATATCTTTGATATGGACCTGATTATGCCATCATCGCCATTCACCATGTCAGAAGTTATATCGGTATATCTCTTTCCTCTGAGCTTGACCTCATACGTCTGGTTTACTGCATGCAGGTAGTCCTTGCGTGTTATATAATCCTCTATCGACTCTAGCTTTTTGCCGTTCTTCTCATAGAATACGGTCTGTATTATAGAGAACCCATTTTGGGCCAGGGATGTTGCTATATGGCGAGACTCTAATGTGTCATCTAGCAGTATTATCGTCTTGTAGCCGTGATCCCTGTAAAATATGGACAGGGGCAGGACCGCATCCTTTGAATGGCTAGCCACCACATTTAGCGGGTTCATTGATATGCTGGGATCCTTAACAAATTTGTCAAACGCATTCAGGTACATGGCATCAGACATGGTCTCTACTATGACTACGGGTCTGGAGTTGGCGCCAATACTCGCATCTGTTATGGACTGGACCAGACCCCGCGACAGCCCATACAGTATTGGTGTCAATGTCTTGTTGTCTGCGTTCCAATAATCATAGAATATCCTGCTAAGATGCCGCCTTCGGTCCAGCTCCACCACCAACAGATTGCCCGGATTATAGTCAAATATCATGAATGGGGAGTGTGTTGCGTACAAGACCTGGTTGGAACCGGCCAAATCCTTCAGCAGGTCTGCTATCCCCAACTGCTGTGTCGGGTGCAGGTTGCGTGCAGGCTCATCAAGCAAGAGTATCGCCTCCTTTAGTTCCGCACGCTGTGTCTCGGCGGCAAAGTTGACTATAAAAGAGAATATCCACTTGAACCCTTCGGCCCGACGATTCAGCAGCCCCGTATTTGTGATGGTCCCATCATGATGTACGTCAGATATCACCAGACTCAGGATGTTTCCTGGATTATACCTCAAATCGACATGTATAGGATCCCCCTTCCATGTGGGATTTAGTCGTTTTGTCAGCCTGTTGCTGGCCGTATTCATTATCTTGATGAGTGTGGAGGGTCTGTCCTTGAACGACTCAAGGGACCTCAAGTCAAGCTCTGCCAAATAGAATAGGTTTCTCACAGTCTCTGCCTTGTCAAACTCTTCCACATACTCTATGGAGTCCCTTCTCTTCTCTCTCTGGTCATCACTAAACTCATTGAGGTTGATATTTCCATGTATCTTTTTGTAGTCTGAAAAGTAGACGAATCTGGGGTGCAATTCCGCACTTATGAAGTTCTCTAAAGTCCGTCTCTGGCTTATGCCCTCCATTATGCTCTCAAATCTGTTATGAGGATTCTCATATAGCGTCGTCCACTCGGCCAGGACCTGCTCTTCACGCATGGCAATCGTTCTTATCCGGGCGTTCAGATGATTAAATCCCGACTCAAACTCTTGTGCTGTCTGTGGTTGGGGCCTCTCAAGAAATGATGAGTCTATCTTTTCTCGTATATGATTTGGTATGGTGCTCAAAAAGGTCTGAACATCATTTACAAACTTGCTCCAGGATCTAGAGTTCGGCTTAATCGTCTCATCAATCTGTATATCCCCAAAACTATACTGCACATCTGCTGCTTTGTTGGTCCGAAAGAGCCTGATTTCGTTTATGCTTGGTATGTTGGGAAAATTTTCCTGTATTATGCCAATCTCAGTCTGTGTCAGCTCAAAGTTGCCCTCAACCAATACTATCTCCGACTTTAACTCCTCGGACATTTCATCACATAAATCTAGGTCCGAGACCTGTCCGTCCTTATTTAGAAGTGTGAGTGCTTCCAGTATTGTGGTCTTGCCACTCTCATTACGCCCCACAAATGTGGCCAAATCCCCTACAGATATCTCACCAGAGTCATGTATGCACCTAAAAGCCCTGACCCGGAATTTGCGTAGTCGCATCAATGCTTTGTATACCCGGAATGATTTAATTCCTTCGTCTGCATTTATGTAAATTGTATCCATCTCTTGTGATGGATAATACCCATGCCAAGAACTACACTCTAATATAATTAGATGATAGTATGGGTTAACATGTCACTTTGGAGAGGAACAATCACATCTACTTTCGTCTTCGTCTCTGCCCAGGCTTGTTCTGTCCGGGATATCTGTTCAACAGTATTCTTTTGCGATAGTTGTCTTTGTTCTGTATGCTAGAGTTTGTACCCACTCTTTTACGTCCCTCAACCTTCGGTGTCTGACCTCGAACCTTTCCTGCTTTTGTAAGCGAACCGTGAGTTGCCATAATCTATTCTCATATTAGTTGGAATTTAACTGTTCTGTCGCGTGGGGGGTTGGTGCGTAATTCTCCACTGTACATCAGAAAGTGAAAAAGTGCCAATTTACACCTAGACGCTAGGCGTGAAAAATTTCTCAGATGCGACCTAGGCAACTAGTTGGAAGTCAAGTAAATTAGGCCTTTTAGTGTAGAAAAACTACTTTTCCTAGTTATAACTAAAAGGTACGATGTATTGGTATGTTGACGAGCAACCGTACCAAAGTATGATGATAAAATCGGTATATAACCACAATTGGGGGTGCTCGTTGTGATTGTATTAGAGATGTTTATTGCGATGATTGCTGGTCTTTTACTGCCTCATACTGAGCCTACCAAGGAGAATGCTCCAGAAAAGGTCGAAAACACAGAACCGGCCGGAACGATTCACGAGGAGACGGCAGAGGTGGCAGTAGGGGAGCAAGTAGAGCAGGATAGAAGAGGTACCGAGGAATCGGCAGAGGTGGCAGTAGGGGAGCAAGTAGAGCAGGATAACAAAAATCATGAGGA
>VXON01000146.1:0-558 GCA_009840065.1 Cenarchaeum sp. SB0662_bin_33
AAGACTTCCCACTGTCTAGTGTAATTTGGTTAATTGATGGTCTGAGCATACAAACAGGCGGTTTGCTACAAAATGGGGGTTTCTGCATAACCACCAATATCCGGACGCGTCTCCTGTATTATGAACGACTGCCAGTACCTTTTGGCTAAAACTCCATCTACTATATTCGCAAATTTATTTCCCTTTACGGGAGGGACTTAGGAGTGGACATCTAATTGATATGTATCAAGTCCATGCCTGAGGTTTCTTCTTACGTACCTCCTTGCCATCAATTATTATAAAATCATCCTCTTCAAAGACGGTATGCCACCGGCCATTGTCAGGAAATATGGTATTCATGTCCCTGATTGTCTTGGTTGTGGGGGCACGATTCATCAGGGCGCCCCAACGCATATTATCTATCTTGGGCATCACATCATTGATGTCCCTAACAGTCATTGTACTACCAGCATACCTTCGCGTATAAGAAACTGCAGTGTCTGTAGGAATGCTGCATCATCAATGGTACCATCTGCCCACCAGCCGGCGTTACTTCTAACCCAGGGTGGGATTACAGAT
>VXON01000146.1:568-10721 GCA_009840065.1 Cenarchaeum sp. SB0662_bin_33
GGTACCATCTGCCCACCAGCCGGCGTTACTTCTAACCCAGGGTGGGATTACAGATTCGGATGTCTCCATCACACCAGATGTAGAATCTACAACGATAATACCTTCGCGTATAAGAAACTGCAGTGTCTGTAGGAATGCTGCATCATCAATGGTACCATCTGCCCACCAGCCGGCGTTACTTCTAACCCAGGGTGGGATTACAGATGCAGGCATATCGTCTCCGGAGGGGCCAATCTCCAAGATTGCCGTTCCCACGCCCGTATATGTCTGGTCATAATCAAGACCAGTACCATACACCATGATATCCAGACGATACTGTCCTGCATCAGGAATCACAATATGCTGTGTATCTATTCCCTCAGTGGAGAGTATGCCTGTATTACCCTCACCATGAAATTCACTCAGAATTTCATCGTTTTGTATCAACCAGTATCCATAATAGACATCCTTGATAAGCGCATCATCATCAAAGAAAGCGATCTCAAATGGTATCTCATCGCTGGCACCGTACGAGGAGTCCCACTGTACCTTGATATCAGTAGGAACCCTTTCAAAGTTAACAGTATCAACAAGATAGAACTCTTGAGAGTTTGAGACTATCTCTTCCTGTGGCACCAGTTTTAGAGTCATCAGTTTGTCGGAGTGGTTTTCAGGGCCAAGCTGCTCGTTGATGTTGCTCAAATCCTTGTTGGTTACCAGAAAGTGAATGACATTCATGTCCGTAAATGAGTAGGGGTCGTTGATTAAGGCGCGGGAGCCCAACTCAACGCCATTCACATATCCTTTGAACTGCATTCCCTCTGAGTAGGGTGTAAACTCCTTGGGAACCCGGACCTCCTCATGTACAACAAATACCTGTTCTACATAGTCAGGGTCCCAGTCAAACGGCATCTCAAAGTATATAGAGTTATCCGCAGGATCAAAGGAGAAGTTTGAGACCTCGTCATAGTAGGTCTTTACGACTGCAACGTACTCATCGGCGTTGGCATCCTGTATTGTAAAGAACTGATCCTGCGCAACACTCACAAATGTATCATACGAGAGTACATCGCCCACTAGGGCCTTTGGACTAGTGGCCCCCTCTATGTCTATGCGAATGTTGTATAGACCCCCTTTCTCAAATATCGGGCCGGTTATAACAGGCCTCTGTGACCCTTCCGCATATAGTGCACCCGGCGCGCTTATATGTTCAGAGCCATAATATGTAGTGCACTTCCACTTCTCCAGCTCTATACAGTTACCCCGTGGCCTGATCTCCACGTTCAGGACACCATCGTTGTCATAAAAGAGGTTGCGTGCTAGCAGTGCACCAGCCTGATATATCTCCACCCTGTATGTAACCTGGGGCAACGTCTGGTTGGTCAGTGTATCAAAGAAGCGTATCTGCATATCGGCACTGGTCAGATCTCCCGCAGTTATATCCGATGGGCTCAGGTCTGTACGCACGGTGACCTCCATATCTCCAAAGGTAACAGGTTCTGCCTGGTCTCCACCCAATCCATGCCCAAATACTAGGGGCGTAAAGATAACCATGCATAATGCTATACAGACAGTCCCAAGTATCTCCCTAGCCATAAGATAAATCCGCATAAACCAAATATAAAGTTGGGTTCTCAGAAAATGGAAGAGTTACATGCACTAGTATCCCATGGCACACTGTTCTCCAACCCATGTGTACACCTTAACCTGAGTGACGGGCCGGACTTCTCGCTGTAAAAAAATATATACCTGATAATACCGTACTAAACAATGTTGACCAATAGAATAAATTTTCTTTACAATATCCCTAATATGCAAAAACCTGGGTTTGTACACTATGTGGGCAGATGACATACAAGAGCTGTACAAGATTGGTTACTCCCTTGATGATGTAAAAGCAACACTCCAGCGCAATGTAAACATACGCATGGATGATGCCGAGGTAACCGGTAAAGTGGGGGAGGTCATCAACGTACCCATATGGATGGGGGAGATACTTGAAAAGAACAAGGCGGCCACGCTAGATACGCCGGACACCATAACCGAGCTGAAACAGGCCACCGTAAAGGAACAGATGGTGGGGGAGTACCAGCTGTCTACTCTGGACAGACTGTTCTACATACGACTACAGAACCAGATGCGCGAGCTGCGGCCACGGGACCGGGATGGTGTCGAGAGTATGATGATTGGTCTGTTCAGAATGCGACGAGGAAAGATAGTACGACTAGCCGACTCTACAAAGATGACTGCGGATATAAAAAAACGAATAAGCATAGAGGAGCGAACCTTCTTTGAGTCAATAAACAAGGAAGGCGAACTGCTAAAGAAGAGGGTTGGGGCCAATGAGTAACACCACAACAGAAGAGCCAGAGTATACTGAAGATGGCCTCTCCGATGAAGTTCGGATGTTCCTAACGCACCACAAGGATACAAAAAACGTCTACAAGTATCTAGAACAGATAGACAGCATGATGTCCAAGGGCTCAAAGTACATAATCATAGACTATAATGATTTGGTGGTAGAACCAAAGATAGAAAAGTTCTTCCACACAGAGCCGGACCGCATACTTGGTGCCTTTGCACAGGCCATTGGCGAGGTCCTAAAGACAAGATTTCCCGGATATGCAGAGAGCATAAGGGATGCCATACGCGCCCGTATAGCCAACTTTCCCCTGCACAGGAGTCTGCGGCAGATAAACTCCGAGACCATATCACACATCACCAGCGTCTCAGGCATGGTAGTTCGGGCATCCGAGATAAAGCCCCTGGCAAAAAAACTGGTGTACAGATGCCCAGACGGGCACATTACAACCACGGCTCCATTACAGGGGATGTCAGTTGAGGCACCCTCAATCTGCTCCAACCCAGACTGCAAGCATCGCAACTTAGAGATGAGTGTGAGGGAGAGTGACTTTATTGACTTTCAGATATTAAGACTACAGGAGCTGCCCGAAGACCTGCCACCGGGCCAGATTCCGCATTATATTGATGTAAACATAAAGCAGGATTTGGTGGATAATGCAAGACCGGGTGACCGAATCGTACTGACCGGTGTGGTCCGTATAGAGCAGGAGCCTATACGTGGAGTCTCACAGGGACGCAGTGGACTGCACCGCCTCAGAATAGAGGGAAACAACATTGAGTTTCTAGGTGGCAGGGGAACAAAGACATCCCGCAAGATGGAGCGCGAAGAGATCTCACCTGAGGAAGAGAAGATAATTCAGGGATTGGTGCGCAGTCCAGGCATATATGAAAGGCTTGTAGACTCCTTTGCGCCCCACATAAGCGAGCACAACACCATCAAGGAAGCCATCATACTGTTGGTGGTTGGCTCCAACCGGAGACAGCTGCCGGACGGCTCCAAGACCCGGGGCGATATCAATGTGTTCTTGGTGGGGGATCCTGGAACTGCAAAATCTGAGATGTTAAAGTTTTGTGCCCGCATAGCCCCGCGGGGGCTGTACACGAGCGGCCGGGGCAGCACGGCTGCCGGACTCACTGCGGCAGTGGTCAAGGACAAGTCAGGCATGCTCATGCTAGAGGCCGGCGCCGTCGTATTGGGGGATCAGGGGCTTGTGTGCATAGATGAGTTTGACAAGATGAAGAGTGAGGACCGCTCGGCACTACACGAGGTGATGGAGCAACAGTCGGCCAGTATTGCAAAGGGAGGTATTGTTGCAACGCTCAATGCGCGCACATCCATACTGGCGGCGGCCAATCCGGTGGGCGGCCGTTATGATCCATTCAAGACCATTGTAGACAACGCACACATACCACTGCCACTACTGACTAGGTTTGATTTGATATACATAATACGCGACATACCATCCAAAGACAAAGACAGGGGCATAGCAAGGCATATAATAACACGACATCATAGTCGGCGTTCGGTCAACCGAAATATCATTGATCCTGACATACTGACAAAATACTTTGCCTATGCAAAGAGATTCAACCCCGAGCTCACCGACGAGGCTGTAAAGATAATACTGGATCACTATCTTGAGGTGCGCGGCAACTTTGATCAGGACACAGGCAGCATACAGGCCACTCCCAGGCAGTTGGAGGGAATCATACGTTTGGCGACGGCACGCGCTAGGCTGCTGATGAAGGACTTGGTAGAGGAGGAGGATGCTAGGCGCGCCATAAGTCTGATGAACTCTATGATGAGTGAGGCCGGCTTTGATGCAAATGCAAATACCGTGGATGTACGGACATTATACGGGAAGGGTAGCACACAGGTAAACAAGCAGCAAATTTTCACAGACATAATGCGCACACTAGAGGGGGATGAGAGAGAGGCCGTTCCCGAAAAGGCTCTCTTGGATGAGCTTGTAAAGACTAACATGTTCAATAATACAGAGGCTAGGCAGTTCCTAGACAAGATAAAGGATACGGGAATGATTTATGAATCCAAGCCCGGTCACTATAATAGAGTTCCATGAAAGTCAAGGATTTAGGCATACCAGACAGCATAATCTCACATTTGAACAGCAATGGCATAGAGACATTGTATCCGCCCCAAGAGATGGCCGTGGATGCCGGATTGATGGAGGGCAGAAATATACTGGTCTCGGCGCCGACTGCCAGCGGCAAGAGCCTGATTGCGCTATTAGCCATACTATCCATGCTAAAGCGGGGTGGACGTAGGGCCGTATATCTAAGCCCCCTAAAGGCACTGGCCGCCGAAAAGTATCGGGAGTTCAAGGAGATACCAGAACTCATAAGACCATCCATCTCGATAGGGGACTTGAATGTCCGGGACCGCCTGCTGGGAAACGTACTGTGTATGACCAACGAGCGAATGGATTTGGCACTCCGCCGGGATGAGAGATGGCTGGACGACATAGGCCTAGTGATAGCCGATGAGATACATCTGGTGGGGGATATCCACAGGGGTCCGGTTCTTGAGATGGTACTGACTAGGCTGAAGGGCAGGGGGCAGATTGTGGGACTCTCGGCTACAATATCCAATGCAAAGGATATAGGCAAGTGGCTGGAATGTACGCTGGTAAAGAGTGACTGGAGGCCCGTCAAGCTGATTGAGGGGGTATTCAGTGGAAGAGAGATACGATGGGCCAACAACAAAAGGTCCAAGATAGAGACCAGTTCTAGGGGAGAGGCCGTAGACCTAGCGCTGGACAGCGTAAGGAGTGGTCATCAATCGTTGGTCTTTGTCAATACCCGTCGGGGCGCACCATCACAGGCATCAAAGGCTGCCGTAGCCGTGAGAAGGACGCTGAGTGAGGCAGATAAGGAGACGCTGAGTGAGGCATCAGATGCCATACTGAGTGGTAATGAGGATACGCAGCTTATTGTACGGTTATCAAATTTGGTAAAAGATGGCGTGGCATTTCATCATGCGGGTCTTAACGCCACATGTCGGGACATAGTAGAGAGGTACTTTCGCTCGGGCCACATCAAGATACTGGCGGCCACACCAACTCTGGCGGCGGGGGTGAATCTGCCTGCCCGGAGGGTCGTAATATCAAATATAACCAGATACGACGTGAACGAGGGGGCGAACATGCCCATAAGCGTAATGGAGTACAAACAGTTCTGCGGCAGGGCGGGGAGGCCTCAGTACGACGACATAGGAGAGGCCGTAGTAGTTTCAAAGAACGATACATACGACATACTAGGCAGATACATACATGGTGAGCCGGAGACCATACGCTCCCAGATATATGCCCAGCTAGACATACACATGCTTAGCCTGATTGTGTCACAGCCAGGCATTACACTACAGCAGATAGATGACTTCTTTGATGGTACGCTAGGCGGCCTGCGTCACAAGATAGTAAGCGACCATGACCTCAAAGTCCTGCACGACCTAAAGATGGTAGAGACTCTGGACAACAACAGGTATGCGGCTACAAAACTAGGAGAGCTCACCAGCAAGCTCTACATAAGACCCAATACGGCCCATAGATTTCTACGCACAATAAAAAAGTCACACAAAAAGAGGGAGAATACACTGGGATTTTTGCATGCCATGACCGAGAGTAGTGAGTTCTTCCCAAAGATGGCCCTGTTGAGCTCACAATATAGTGCGGTCTATGAGTTTTTAGCGCAGCATAGAAAAGAGATGATAGATGAGTTGTACTCATATGACATATCCCGCTCACTACTGGGACTGTACGGATGGATAAACGAGGAGACTGAAAAAGAGATATCCGAGAGGTACAAACTAGAGTCCGGAGACGTACATAGGGCTGTGGAGATGAGTCGCTGGCTGCTCAGCTGCATGGCGGATTTGGCAAAGTACAAGAAGGCACGCCACGCACAGGACGAGTTGGAGTCGCTGCGCGTACGTGTAATAAATGGTATACGTGGGGAGTTGGTGCCCTTGGTACAAGTCAGGTATATAGGCCGGGTGCGGGCGCGGGCGCTATACAGGGCAGGAGTTCGGAGTGTATCAGATATAAGAGGAATGTCACTGGCAGATATACAAAAAATATGCAATGTTGGCTTAAGGATAGCCAAGTCCATACAAGCGGGACGCTGATGATGGATTTTTTGGTTATAATAGTTGGGGGATGCATATCATTTGGTGTCGTGTATGGTGTGATACCGCCGCTGATATCAGCACTAAAGAAGAGGGGTATGCACGTACTGGACGTAAACAAAAAGAGTAAAACTATGGTGGCTCGGCCCGGCGGCCCCGCCATACTGGCAGGCATATTGTGCGGCATAACAACACTGTATCTGGGAACAGGTCAATGGACAATTCTGGCAACCATGCCAACCATAGGGGCGGCGTGTGTCATAGGATATATAGACGACCTCAGGGTTATGCCCGGCTGGTTCAAGCCTGCACTGTTGGTAGTGGCGGCCATGCCATTAATTCTGTTTGGTCAATACAGTACAGATTTGGAGTTTCCCCTGTTTGGCACCGTGAACATACCCATACTATATCTGGGAGTCATACTAGCAATAATACCCATCATGGGAAACACGGTAAATTCCATAGATGTCGTGAATGGTGTGGTCAGCGGATACATGACGATGGCAGGAGTGGTGGTTGCCATCGTACTGGCGCTCTTGGGGCGGTGGGAAGCATTTGGGTTGTCTGTAATACTAGTGGGAGCATCCCTGGCATTCTACAGATATCACCGCCTACCAAGTCGTATATTCCCGGGTGACTCTGGAGCCCTCATATTGGGGGCCACTTATGGGTGCATAGCCATATACGGCGGGGTGGAGGTCGTGGCCGCCGTTGCCCTGCTGCCTGCCATAGCAAACTCATTCTTCTTTCTGTATAGCGTAAAGAGGGTGGTGGAACATCGCCAGATAAAACGCAGTCCCGTGTATCATGATGATGATATGATGCTGCATGATACTGGTGATCCGCAGGCGCCCATCACGCTGGTACGCCTGATACTACGGAACGGCCCCCAAAGCGAGGGTGGCGTGGCAAGGCAGATACTAAAGCTGGGAGTCTTTGCAGCTTTCCTAGCCATATTATCCGGCATAATGATGATAGTGTAATGAAGATATATGCATTTTTGGGTGGCATGTGGGGCTTGATCATAATAGGTGGGGGCCTTGCCGTTACAGTGCTAGGACCGCTGGACCTGGGTACGTATGGCGTAAATGCTACAGTTAAGGGAGGGGTGGCCATACTCCTAGTTGTATTATGGGTCTTCATACTGGTAAAACTTACAAGGTATATCTTTAGGTGATGCTCCACGGCTTGCCGTGAAGTCTGATTTTATCGGGCAGGTTGTCTATCTTGTGGATTATCTTCATCTCGGCATCCCGGTCACGAAGATCGTCGGGCAACAGTACGGGTATGCCATCATCTATAACATAGAACCTGGTGCACTTGGTGCAGTACAGAATGGCGGTCTGTACACTATCAGAACCATCATCACCATGCAGCTCCAATGGATAATACCGGTCTATAGGGCAGGCAAGTATGTCCAGTAGTTTGCGGTTCATCTCAAATCTAAATATATGGGAACGCCACGTTGACGGGATAAAAGCGCAGCCTTGGCTATCTCGCTGACAGATATTGCCTGGTGCGGGGTTACAACAGGCTCGGATCCTGTACGTACTGCATGTAGAAATGATTCAAGCTCATGCTTCAGCGGCTCGTCGTCGGCGACAGGTATAGCCTCATTGTTTACCTGCACATCCCTTGTTATAAAGTCGCCCTTGACTATTGCAGCTGTAAATGTGGCCCGAAATAGCCTAGAGCGAACCGGCGATAGCCAGTTGCAGGCCAGTATTGCAGTACGGTTGTTATCATATCCAAGCATTATGGAGGCAAAGTCCTCGTGGGTATGGCGTATATGACCGGCCCTTGTGAATACTACCTGTGGCATCTGATCAAACAACCAGTTTGCCGTATCTATATCATGTACTGCGGTATCATGTATGATTCCCACGTCCTTGATGTGTACGGGGATATTACTCTCACGATGAAACTCCAAGAGGACAATATCACCATATCTCTTCTCCTGCATAATATCATGGGTAGCCTGAATAGCAGGATTGAATCTCTCTATATAGCCGCATGTAAGAACGACACCAGCCTTTTCAGCCATCAGCTGTAGTTTTCGTCCCTCCGCAGGCTCGTATGTAAAGGGCTTCTCTAGCAGCAGGTGTTTTTTGGACTGCAGTAATATCTCGCCTATGTGGAAGTGTGTCTTTGTGGGTGTTGCCACTATGGCCGCATCGAATGATTCGTTGGACAGCATCTCATGTATGTCGGTGTAGTGTGGTACGTCATATGCAGCACCGAATTGCCCGGACCGGGTATCATCCACATCACAGATTGCGCAGAGTGAGCCTACTTCATGGAGAACTCTGGCATGGTTCTTGCCCCAGCCACCAACACCCACTAGGGCGGTACGAATCATCAGTATACGGGTGTTAGCCACCCATCAGGAACCGGGCGGCGGCCGGTCACTGCCTCTGTGTATATCTTTTTTATGCGATCAGTTATCTGACCACAGCTAATATCCCTGCCGCGCACACTCTTTACCGGAGTCACCTCGGCGGCAGTGCCCACTATGAACACTTCATCTGACAGATATAGTTCACTGGGCGCTACGCGTCTATAAACGGTACGTATACCTTCCTGCGATGCCAAAAAGTCGATCGTATCCCTAGTTATGCCATCTAGGGCGGAAGATGCCTTGTCGGGTGTTATAAGCTCGCCATTTTGCACCAGAAAGATATTGGCTCCCGGAGTCTCGCTAACGTTCCCATGCAAGTCCAGCATGATTGCCTCATCATAGCCGGCCGTCTTTGCCTCCATGGTGGCCGTTATTGAGTTTAGATAGTTACCGCCCACCTTTGCCTGAATGGGCATGCACTGATCATTTAGACGGCGATATGACGAAATTCCCACGTTTAACCCATCCTGATCAAACAGTTTCTCCAGTGGAAATACTATAACCGCAGATATTGTGGGGGCGCCTGCATCTATCTCTAGATGTATACCCCAGTCCCCTACAAAGTAGAGTGGGCGTATGTATGTGTTAGTTTTTAGATTGTTTTTGCTACACGTACCTATTATGGCATCAGCCATCTCCTCGTCGGTATAGTGCAGTGTCATTTGGTAGAATGCACCCGATCGGCGCAGGCGTCTTATATGGTCGTACAGTCGAAAGATGTATAGATTGTCTCCAGTCCAATACGCCCGGATACCCTCAAAGGCAGATGTGCCATAGTGAAGCGCGTGTGTGGTGACCGGTACCTGGGCATCCCTGCGACCTACAAACTCCCCATCAAGCCAGACTATATCACATGGTTGAATCCCCATATGGGTTACACATTTCATATAACATTATTTAATGTTGAGAGTAGATTGGGCGTGTCGATACAATATTTCGGGCCAGGAGAGCAAAACCAATTGGGAATAAAGAGTTTCTAGATCTGGCCGACGAACATGCCACATATGGGCAGCCACTATTTTGCATATTATCGGATATCGCTCATATTTCGAATGTTGGAGCTGGGTTTGATCAAAATAACCCCAACTTTGTGGTCGAAATAAAATGCACGTATCTATTAGAAAACATGGCATATACCAAAGTGACAAAGTCTCGTAAACACTTTCTAGACATAAGATTGTCTGCGTACTTTTGTCGTGCTACATATTGATGGTGGTGGGGACCCCGTTAGAGCGAGACCGATCCGCAACAAAGACATTTGGGGTAAG
>VXON01000156.1 GCA_009840065.1 Cenarchaeum sp. SB0662_bin_33
GAAAAGTAGTTTTTCTACACTAAAAGGCCTAATTTACTTGACTTCCAACTAGTTGTCTAGGTCGCATCTGAGAAATTTTTCGCGCCTAGCATCTAGGCGTAAATTGGCACTTTTTCACTTTCTGATAAGGACAGATAGGAGTGAATTTAGATCATATTAATGTAACAAATATTAACTAGAAACCTTTGATGTGTGGTATGGTTAATCGTTCTATGCCCGTCTGTTTTAGTACGGAGCAGTACAAGCTCATACAAGCATATGCTAAAGAGCGCGGTATGACTAATACGGGCCAAGCTCTGGAAGATTTAATAGAAAAGCGCTAAACGCCGGCCGCGCCTAGATGACACAAACACATTATTTAGGTCTCTAACAGGAATAAATGATTCGTGTCTGTGGGACAATTACATCTATCAGAGTCTGATGTTTTATGTGGCTATCATAGATGTCATGGCCGGATACATGGAACCATCTAAGTTTATATCATGACTATTTCTGTATGAAATTTTTTGCACCCCCCCATCCTTGAAGGGGCCGTTCTGCATAATAGATTATGTTTATATTACTGGTATTAATGTCTAATTTGTGCTTGTACTACATATGGCCGCGATGGAGGGTTCATTGTTTCTGTGGGGTGAGATATCCACCGAACGTTCCGTGGAGAGTGGTGAGTATCCATGGTCGGCTACACCCGAGGAACTCAGGAAGGTCTTTGACATACTCCGGAACAATTCGGTCTTTAGGGCAGCAATATGGGCGCCTACCACCCGCAAAGGCCCTGTGCCATCCAGTGGCCTCATAGCCGACGTAACTACAACTCCGATTAGGGTGTCTCCCTGGGGTGTATGGGTGTTTGGTCTCACGTATGGTGAAGCAATCACCATACTACAAATGATAGATGGCCGCCGTACTCTGACAGATGGAATCATTCCCGGCGAGGATATGGTGTGGTGGGCCGGGGTGCTCCGCCAGGCCGGCTCAATGGTGGCAAGGCAAAAGTACCTGCCAGATGTCGTACCCGACGACGACGTATACATGGGTATGTGGAGTCCGGCATTCATAGGGGAGGAGGCTGAGTGGATTAGTACCGCGGCAGCCAAGATGCCGGCAGTGGGACGTGCCCTCACCCGTATGGAAATCAAGGCTGCTCCCAGTACGCCTGCGGTCGCAACACTCTGGCATGTGATATCGGCCATGGTAGATTATATTGTGCGCAACCCCCCAACGATTACAGGGCGCCGTCGCGCCAAGTTTGACAGCATACACGACGCGTGGTTGTACTCACTGCGCTCAAAACATGATGCCATATCTGGCAAACCGGCATTAAAATCCCATCTGGCCGAGCAGGTCCGCGAGTGGCACAGGCCCATTATGATAACGACCACATCCCCCTTCCGACTCTCCTTCCGCATAGAGGAGCCTGAGGATGACTCGGATATTTGGCATATAAGATACCTAGTTCGACTCAAAGACGATCCCAGCATGCTGGTTCCCGCCGATATCATATGGAATGACACAGAACAGACAAAACTGAGGGGCCATCTCTTCTTTGCACTGGGTCAGGCCGCAGAGATATGTCCTGACATATCCAAGAACCTCTCTTTGGGAGGGGCCGGCGGACATACCACTGATACGGAGGGCGCCTACCGTTTCTTAGTGGATGAGGCTGAAGCCCTTCGCCAGGCCGGATACGATGTTATAGTGCCTTCTTGGTGGACCGGCCGGGGCAACCGTCGACGGCTGACTGCCAAGGCACATGTCCGTTCCACCTCTGCCAGTTCAGGCATACTAAACATGAATAGCATAATGCAGTTTGACTGGGAGGTGGCCCTGGGGGATGATACGATTTCTATGGAGGAGCTTGAGGCAATGGCGGAGCTAAAGTCTTCACTGGTCAGGACTAGGGGCATGTGGATTGTGGTGAGCGCAGAGGATATCCGTGCCGCCATAGAACTGCTCAAGAAGGGTCACACCAGGGGCTCTCTCCGCGACGCGGTCCAGATGGAGATGGGAATGGGCGCCATCCCCAGCGAACTTGAGTGGGGTGGAATATCTTCTGCGGATGACCTATCTGATATTATGGAAACAATAAAAGATCACACCACCTTGGAGGATGCCATACAGCCGGCAGGCTTTGTGGGGGACTTGAGGCCATATCAGCAGCGGGGATATTCGTGGCTGTCGTTTCTACGGCGGTGGGGCTTGGGCGGGTGTCTGGCAGATGATATGGGCCTGGGCAAGACCGTCCAGATGCTGGTACTCCTACAGGCAGACTGCGAATCCGGCTACAAGAAACCAGCATTACTATTGTGTCCCACATCAGTCATTAACAACTGGAAGAGGGAGGCGGCCCGCTTTGTTCCAGACCTGCGGGTTATGATACACCACGGTTCAGGCAGGACTAGGGGCGAAGAGATGGCAAAATCTGTAGCCGGGTGCGATGTGGTGGTGACCAGCTACGGATTGCTGCTGCGCGATGTTGAGAGCATGCAAAAGATACAGTGGGGAGGTGTAATACTGGATGAGGCGCAGAACATAAAAAATTCAGAGACCAAGCAAGCACATGCGGTGCGTTCCATACAGTCCGAGTATCGCTTTGCGCTGACAGGCACTCCTGTAGAGAATAGTTTAACGGACATGTGGTCTATAATGGAGTTTCTGAATCCCGGATTTCTGGGAAGCCGTGAATCCTTCCGTAAGAGATTCCTCCTGCCCATACAGAGTGACCCCGACGGGGAGGTCATTGGGAAACTCCGTCGCGCCACTGGACCCTTCATACTCCGCAGGCTAAAGACCGATCGTACCATAATATCAGACCTGCCCGACAAGATAGAGATAAAGGAATACTGCTCAATGACAAAGGAACAGGCTACACTGTATGCGTCTGTACTGCGCGAGGCAGAACTTATCCTAGCCGAAACCAATGGTATAAAGAGGCGTGGCATAATACTGGCCACACTATCAAAACTCAAACAGGTCTGCAACCACCCGGCACACTTTTTACGGGACAACTCGGCAATATTGGGCCGCTCCGGAAAGATGGAGAGACTGCGGGAGATGCTTGAGGAGGTGGCCGAGTCCGGAGACAAGACGCTTATATTCACCCAGTTTGTAGAGATGGGTCACATGCTGAAGCAGTACATTCAGGAGGCTCTAGGTCGCGAGGTACTGTTCCTGCATGGTGGCACAACGCGGCGGCAGCGCGATATTGTGGTGGAGCGCTTTGGGGATGATGATTCTGTACAGGTGCTTGTGGTCTCGCTAAAGGCCGGCGGGACCGGCTTGAACCTGACGGCAGCCAACCATGTGTTTCACTTTGATCGGTGGTGGAACCCCGCAGTTGAGGATCAGGCCACGGATCGTGCCTTCCGGATAGGCCAAACCCGTAACGTTCAAGTGCGCAAGATGATATGTGCTGGTACCTTTGAGGAGAAAATAGACCAGATGATAGAGCAGAAGAAAGCGATGGCAGAGAGCGTGGTGGGGACCGGTGAGGCTTGGCTTACGGAGATGTCCAATGATGAACTGCACGACATACTGGCACTGAGTCAGGAGGTTGTGGCATAATGTGGTGGGGTTATACTCGACGTACGCCGCGGAAAGTGAAGGGTGGCATCAGACTACAGTCAACGCGCGGTGAATCGGCCCAGAGCTGGTGGGGCAAGTCATGGAACCAGACACTGTACAAGTACATAGAAGAGGGCAGGCTGGGCCGAGGCCGCTCCTATGCTCGGCGGGGCATGGTGAGATTCATAGAGATAAAGCAGGGTGTGGCGCGGGGTGTAGTGCAGGGTTCCATGCGCAGCCCGTACATATGCACAATCAAGGTGCGCCAGCTAAATCGGGAGGCGTGGGGCAGGGTGGCTGATGAACTGGTAAAAAAACCGGGAGTCATTGCCAAAATGATGGCAGGACAGATGCCAAAAGAACTTGAGGATATATTTGGCAGTGTGGGACTTTCATTGTTTCCGGATCATATGGAGTCGGACTGCGACTGTTATGACTGGGGGAATCCCTGCAAACATGCCGCGGCAGTATATTTGATACTGGCGCAGGAACTGGATCGGGATCCGATGCTTATAATGCGACTACGTGGCATGGATCAAAAGAACCTGCTCGGCATGATGGGAGTTGATCCTGTATGGGATACTGCCCATAATACGGGTGAATCAGTTCTGGCCCCGTCAGTATCGGATCCAGAACCCATACCACTAGACGCAGGTACCTTTTGGGGGCGGGCCGGTTCCTCAATACTACCTGTTACTCCCGCAGAAGTGCCTACCGTGTCTGCGGTATTACCCAGAAAGCTTGGAGTATTTCCATTCTGGAGGGGTGAGGAGACCTTTATCGATGCACTTGATGCCGTATACAAGGATGCATCCGAGAAGGGGATGGAATACTTTCTGGGTGATGATGACGGCTCATCGCC
This sequence comes from Cenarchaeum sp. SB0662_bin_33, assembly GCA_009840065.1. Taxonomy (GTDB): domain Archaea; phylum Thermoproteota; class Nitrososphaeria; order Nitrososphaerales; family Nitrosopumilaceae; genus VYCS01. The sequence continues at coordinate 4,427 of VXON01000156.1, forward strand.
CGCGACAAAATAACATATCTAATAATATCACGTAACGAAGGGATTAAAATTACTCTTGCCGTATAACTGTATAATGGGACTGTTTAGTAGAAAGCCATCGTTTTGTAAGATATGTGGAGCCAAACTGAAGCACAAAAACAAACCAAAGCGTGAGTGGGGCATCAAGGGACCATTATGTGGGGACTGCTATGTAACAAAGACGACAGAGTTTTATGAGGCAAAGATAATTCAGCCATGCGTAGTCTGTGGCGTGCGTCGCCGCATCGCGGACATGTGGGAGCCTAGGTGGCAATGGGATATGGATGGGCTGTTATGCAAGGACTGCTTTGAAAAGAAAGAGACCGGCCATAAAAAAGAGAAGGCGACATGTTCCCACTGCGGCACGAAGCTGGGGTTTATACGATACAATCCAAAGCCGAAATGGAATATGAACGGGCAGCTCTGTAGAGAGTGCTGGGACAACACAAAGGCAGAGTTGGGCTGACTCTACATGCATACCCGTACAATAGTGAAAGTAAATGTCAGTTAGGCTAAAGATATGTGTGGTAGGTAGACCCCTGCATTATCATGGGCTTCGAGCCCTTCCTAGTGAATGGGGCGAATCTAGCTGAATCTTTTGTGGGCGTCGGTTATCCAAATGGAGGCAGGCAGCCCTTATAGGTGATTGCAGCCACCTGCTTGCCACCATTATAAAAAAAGGAGGTGAGAAAAATACAAAAATTTAAAACACATATTGGAATCGATATAGGAAAGAAATCATGCGTAGTTTGTGTCATGGACCAAGATGGCAACGAGCTGCTACGCACATCATACAAAAATACACGAGAAGATGCCGAGAAATTTGTTCAGTTAATACTAAACAATTTTGAAGACTGTAATGAGAGTACCTCTCGGATGTGGATAAAGACGTACAAAACGTTTGAGAAACACAACATCCCGAGAGTGGTTTGCTTTTGAAGTTGATCGTGCGTAAAAACGATGACGCGTGTGCTAAATGAAAAATTGATGGTTTTTATTAATAATGATGGGTGTTTTAAACGATTTTTTGGTATTGAATTGGCTATTCAAAAAGCAAAACACTTTCGTATATTTCTAGATGGCACGGATTCTTTTGACTATTCCAGGCCGGCGCTTTACAAATACACGAAATCCGCAGATACACTTTATCTCTGGCAGTAGAAAGAGCTCATCGTTGGATGTGACGGTTGCACACTTTAGACACGAATAGAGCACTTCGAACTTTTCATCACTAACTTCTGACATTATATTACTCATGTAAGCAACAACTCGATATAAACGTCATCGGGTATGCGCAGACGCATCAGCTGGCGAATCACCTTGTCATCTGCACTTATGTCAATAACCCGGCGGTGAAGACGCATCTCCCACTTTTCATAAGTCTCTGTACCATTTCCACAGGGGGACTTGCGCGTAGCAACATGGAGTCTCTTTATGGGTAGTGGAGTGGGCCCTTTAATTCGCACACCGGTATTTTTACCAATGCCCATAATCTCGCCACACACACCGTTAAGCTTTGGTAGGCTAATACTAGTAAGTTTGACTCGGGCAGTCTGGGCCATCCAGATCTACCTATGGTGTGTACTCTTCGGTGATTTCCTTTACAACCCCGGCAGCGATGGTAGCACCCATATCCCGCAGTGCAAACCTACCTAACTCGGGAAATTCCTGGAATGTCTCAATGGGGGTTGGCTTGACTGGACGAATCTTTACCATTGCAGAAGAGCCCACCTTCAAGAACTTTGGATTTTCCTCTTCCACAGCACCTGTTGCAGGATTCATCTTTTGTAGGAATTCGGTAATGGTAGCTGCTACCTGCGCAGTATGACAGTGCATCACCGGTGTATAGCCTGGTGCGAGTGCGGTAGGATGGTGTATTACTATAATTTGGGCCTTAAACTCCTTGGCAACCCGGGGTGGCTTGTCTGGAGTACCTAGGACATCGCCTCTTTTGATATCTTTTTTGTCAATGCCTCTGAGATTAAAACCAATATTATCCCCTGCCTCGGCTGATGGCATTGCGGTGTGGTGAGTTTCTATTGACTTTATCTCTCCCACGGAACCTGACGGCATCACTATTATCTTATCACCTGGTGCCATCTTGCCTGTCTCAACCCGTCCAACAGGAACCGTACCCACACCTGTGATTGTATACACATCCTGAATTGGGACCCGCAATGGCTTGCCTATGGGTTTTTCATCAGACTTGAAGTCATCAAATGCCTCCAGCAACGTCTTCCCCTTATACCAAGACATGTTTTCAGATTTTTTCACTAAATTGTCACCCTTCCAACCCGAGACTGGAATGAATGGTACATCATCTACCTTGTATCCGACGGATCTTATCAGTGTGGTGCCCTTCTTGACCGCCTCTGTGTAGCCCCCCTCCTTATAGTCTACTGCATCCATCTTGTTTATGGCCACGACAATCTGCTTTACGCCCAGTGTCCGTAACAGAAATGCATGCTCGCGAGCCTGGCCGCCAGGGGCAATGGCCGTGTCGGTCTCACCCTCCTTTGCCGACAAGACTAGTACTGCACAGTCGGCTTCGGAGGCACCCGTAATCATATTTTTAATAAAGTCCCGGTGACCGGGGGCATCAATCAGTGTAAAGAAGAATTTCTTTGTCTCAAACTTTTGAAATGCCAAATCGATGGTGATACCTCTTTCACGTTCATCCTTAATGTTATCCATAACCCAAGCATACTTGAAAGTATCACCCTTACCAGTCTTTTCTGACTCAGCTGCATGGGATGCAATGGTCCGTTCATCAACCACGCCCAAGTCCATTAGAAAGTGGCCCATTGTAGTGGACTTGCCGTTGTCAATATGACCTGTTATTATCAGATTCAGGTGCTCTTTTTCTGCCATACAACTCTAAAACTAAAGTCTGTATATATACCAATCGGGAATTATATAGATAGGGGCTTTTGCAAATCAAATAGGTTTTCACATTATACAGATTTTACAAATAACAGTATGTCCAGCTGCTGTGGTATGCTCCGAGAGACAATGTATTGAATTGTGCTGATACATATCAGGCCCACACCAACCGTATTTTCTAGAGAATCTGTCTTTCTTTCACTGAAATAATAACGGCGTAGTACGAATCCATTTAACAAATAAATCGAAGTAAAATACTTGATTACTGTATGAATGTGACAATCTCTACAATAAAGGCAGATGTGGGTGGCATTGGCGGACACACGCGGCCCAGTGATGGTCTTTTGGATGCTGTCCGACATGTGGTACAAAAATCCGATGATCTCTTGCTAGATTACTACATTGGTTACTGTGGCGATGATGTTCACATCATAATGAGTCATACACATGGTGTCGACAACAAAAAGGTACATACGTTGGCATGGGATGCATTTATGGCTGGTACACAGGTGGCAAGAGATGAGGGACTGTATGGGGCGGGACAAGATCTGTTGAGCGACTCATTTTCGGGCAATGTGAAGGGGATGGGGCCAGGCGTGGCAGAGATGCAATTTGAAGAGCGGCCAAACGAGGCATTTGTTGTCTTTGCTGCAGACAAGACCGAACCGGGCGCCTTTAACTATCCGATGTATAGACTCTTTGTTGATTCCCTGAGTAATACAGGACTGATTGTAAATAACTCACTGGCAAATGGGGTCCGGTTTAGGGTCATGGATGTGGAGAAGGGCAGCATAGCAGATTTGGAGTTGTGGCAGGACAAGCCAACATTGGAGGCGGCTTTGATGTATCCGGGCCGTTTTGTTATCGATTCTGTAGAAACAAAGGATGGTGAGCCAATAATGGCAGCATCTACTGACCGGCTACATAACATAGCTGGAACGTATGTAGGTAAGGATGATCCTATCTGTATTGTAAGAACACAGAAAAAATTTCCTGCCACCGAAGAGGCCGGTAGCGTCTTTAGTAATCCACACCTAGTTGCAGGCAACACCCGGGGAAGCCATAACATGCCCCTCATGCCGGTAACCCTCAACTCTGCAGCCACAATCAACTTTTGCATACCCATAGTCGAGTCTGCTGTATTCAGCATGAAGATGGGTAAATTCACAGGACCTTTTGATGGCTTCTCAACGGCAGACTGGGATGTGATACGTGATATTGCCGTCCAAAGGGCTAGGTCCATACGAAGTCAGGGCTTTATTCATCCGGCCACATTGGTACCATCAGAGCTGGAATATGCCGAAGGATACAGGACTAGAATGACAGATCTGGAACAAAAGATGGTACCCATAGAAGACACACAGAATATTCAGCGCAAAGAATCATACGAGGATCCGGACTAGATGCGCCCCATACAGCGTACCATCAAAACAGTATATGACAACTTCTCCCCATTATTCACTTGGAAAGGATACATGCTGATGGTTGTGACATCAATTACGTTTGCAAACATCGTTCTTGTGATATTTGGAAACACCATCCCAAATGTATTCTTAGTGATATTCGGAAATACCATACCCGGAGTATTTCAGACAGTATTCAAAGTAGCTGCCGGCGGTGTAATATTAGGGGCTGTTGTTGTCTTTGCCATGGCTTGGTTATTGCGGGCCAAACCACAAAACCGGCCCCGGTCATATCGCGTAATAATATTTGATGTCTTTGGAAGCGAGTCTACCATTGAGGACCTGCGGCTTAATTTTCAGAACCATGATGTTGCATGGAGCCATATGCGGGACTACAAAAAGAGATACCCATTACACAACTTTGCCCTAGTGGGGGATGTAAAGGGGAACCGACCTACAATATACAGATACATATGAAATAATCGACCCTTTTAGGAGGAATTATCCCTGTAACTGGTAACTAAATATTGATTTTATCATTACAGTAGATAGATAAGCAATCAAGCACAAGAAACTACTCCAAAAAGCCCGGCGGAGACCTGTCTCTAGAGGAGATGTTCGAAATGTTTCTTGATGAAGATACAGCCAGGGAGTGGTTTGAGAATAATGTATAGCCGCAGGTACCCTGGATGTGGTTACATGTATTGCCAAACACCTCGAGATGCCTTACTTTTGTTGAGAGTGCGAGAGACACTTTAGCGTAAAAATAGACACCGTAACGGAGCACTCCAAAATAAGCTGCTGTAGATGGGCCGTGACCACATATCTGCTCGCCACGCGCGCCACGGTGGTATCCAACGTGCAGCTGGGTCGAGATCTGGGCATAAAGTATATCTCTGCATGGCTCCTACTGCGCAATATCCGAGAGTCGTGGCGTACCATTGCGGGACCTGACCTGTTATCCGGCCCACCGAGGTACATCTTGGTGGGCGCGAAAAGAACAAGAAGGGCAAGAGGAAGAAGCCCACTTTTGTGGGCATCCGAGACAAGGAGACCGACACCATCAGGGCTATCCTAGTGCCGGAGCCCACCACTGCCCGCCTCGTGGCGTTTATAGATGCTAATGTGGACCCCGAATCCAAGAAATTCACCGATGAGACCCGGATATATAATGACCTGAAGAACCATCATACCGTATGCCACAGTGATGGAGAGTGTATCCGGGGAGCGGTGTACCTCAGTAGGGTGGAATCTTTCTGTAACTTGGTGAGGCGCGGATACAACGGAACATTCCACCGCTTCGAACCCAAGCATCTGCACCGCCACATCAACAAGTTTGCGGGCCGGCTGGGCACAAAGGCGCTGAGTGCCGTGTACACGATGTATAGAATTTGGTGGACAAGAGCCTCACCTATACGTAACTTGTGGTACCCAGCACGTTGTGTGGCCGGCCGTAACCCCTTGCTCTGACCCAAACCATTGACTGGTATATGATCTGGAATAACAATTTTAGGCACAATCGAAAGTATTTTGCTTTTTGAATACCAAAAAATCGTTTAAAACACCCATCATTATTAATAAAAACCATCAATTTTTCATTTAGCACACGCGTCATCGTTTTTACGCACGATCAACTTCAAAAAGCAAAACACTCTCACGTTATGCCAACAAGGATACGCATTTAGCAGCAGTGTACGACTTCATTAAAAATCGATTATCACTTCTTCACATACTGGGAAAGAATACCGCCAAAGGGCATAATGCGGCCATTTGTGCGCCTAGAGGACCCAATAGACCCAGAAATAAAGAAGCGACAGATAGATAGCACCAAAAAACGCTGCAAGTATAAGAAAAAGTAGTTGTTGCC
>VXON01000104.1 GCA_009840065.1 Cenarchaeum sp. SB0662_bin_33
TGTTACTGCCCTACTATTTTTTATAAAAGTCATCATATAGTACGGTTTAATAATGATCTAACAATATATCTAGTATCACCAAATTTTGAGAGAGGGACCGATTCACATAAAAAATTCACCATAACCAGCGCTTATATCAGCTGTCCAGTAGATATATAACATGGCCAAGGGGCGTGGCAAGTTCAGCAAGAGAGGCATTATACTGACAGTTGTAATACTGGCAGTCATAACCGCTGCGAGCTTTGTGGTATATGTGGTACCACAAAACTCGGGTGTTGTCTTTGTGACTACCGATTATGCGGCACAGCTTGACTCTACTGCAAACATACACAGTACACTACAGGCATCATTTCAGGAGCAGTATGATATGATGTTAGAGGGGCACATAACCACAGATGAGTATGTACAGGCGGCCCAAGTGTTGTCGGACCAGACAGTGGAGCAGATATCCATGCTGGCCACAAGCAGCCCCCCATCGGAGTGGTCGGAGAGCTACTCTGCATATACAGAGTCGCTGCGTGCATTCAACAGTATACTGCGCGAGTCGATAATATTGGTAGACGACATGCAGAACGCCGAGACACTCAACCGTATAGAACGACTGAATAGTACCATACATGACTATATTGAGATATCAATGTTTGCAAGACCATGAGTGATACGGCCATACGGATTGTCATGATGGGTCAGGATGATCCCAAAAAATGTACAGCTGCAAGATTGATAAAATTTAGTATGGCAACACCTGTACGTAACATACCCGGTGGCAGTATACTGCTACATCCGTACGCGGATGCCGTACTTTTGCCCGGGGATGGTAAGCGCAACATATGCGCCATCGACTGTTCTTGGAAGATGGCGCCTCAGGAATTTGCCCACATGATTTCTTATAACGGGCGGCATCTCCCCCCGCTACTAGCGGGTAATCCTACAAACTATGCAAAGATAGGCAAGCTGAGTACTGTGGAGGCAGTATCTGCCGCACTATACATAACCGGTTCTCCAGACAGGGCCGTATCACTGTTGGATAAGTTTCGGTGGGGCCACACATTCCTAGAGTTAAATTCCGCCCCACTACAGGAGTATTCGGATGCCCACACCAAGGAACAGATTTACGATATAGCAGGCTCGTTTAACCTCATCTGATTATAAGGTTCTTTATATACCGTATATGTCATGATCTTCGTCTTGATGTGACATATCTATACGATATTCCAGCTCCGATCAGTATCGCCACAATTGGTATTGCAACCCACCACGCCGCACTATTCCGGGGTGTTGCCTGGGCCACTGCCCCCTCGGAAGTCGGCAACTCATTATCCGTCACAAAGAAGCCATCAGAGTACGAATCCGGCATAAGTACGGTATCAGATAGGGCAAATATCTTGAAGCTCGCGGCGCCGTCTGCCAATGATGTGGTATCCACAAGTATTGTGTTTCCGCCCATCCGGGGCGTTACATCTCCGGACGCAACTACACTGCCGGTCGAATCGGTCACAAAGTACTTGAGGTTGGTTGCATGTATTGTATCCACTTTCACCTCCATGGGACTGTTTACACTTACGGTCTTGGGAATTGACACATCTGTAATACGGGGTGTGCTCACATCCTCTAGGTCAGACCACTGATCTGCGGCAAACGGGTACTCATCACTTCCAAACTGCTGTATGGTTATGGTTCGTGCCTCCGGCGAGTACCCCTGTACCATATATGGCCCATTGCTGATAACGGCATGATTGTGTTCCTTTATCCAGGATATGGCAGCATCGTATCGTTCTGTGTAGCTGTCCATGTTTGAGATGGCTGTGGGAACAACATCATTCTCATGAAACTCCTCTAGGTACTCCAACAGTATGGCCGCATCATCTGGGATTAGTACGGATAGCCAGCTCACCTCTTTTGCGGTGGCCGCCGATCTGGAGAATGCGGTCTTGCCATCTATGACTGCCTGCTCCATGGCATGGTATATCTCCCATGGCATGGGTAGTCCCAAAACTGCCCAATCGGCCATCTCGCCCTCATCAAAGTGCCAATAATCTACGTATACCTCAAGTGTGTCATCATCTATAACTCGAATACCCTTTATGCTGTCCAATGCCTGAGAGGCCCGGGGCGTATAGTCTGGATCAAAGGTTCGGTCATCTTCGCCCTCCTGCGTACCCCACTCGGTTAGAAAGTAGGCCGAATACAGCACATCCTCCATGCCTACTGGGATGCCATGATGCCAGTTGCCGAAAGTATAGTGTAGTGTGACATGACTTGTTGCGTTTACTCCCTCCCCCACATCCATCCACGACTGTGTTGGAACATCCCAAAGTATCGCATCCGGCGGCACATCTAGTGCTCCATGAGGACCTGCGGTCTCCACCTCCCATGTGGCACCTATGGGCATGGCCTCCCCCGAATATGGATGTCTGAATATTGCAGGATCCCATACGGTATTCCATATGTGCCTACTGTAAATGTCGCTGAGTCCCCCTACCGGATTCCATGAGCCTTGATATATCTGCTTGACTCCTATGTCCAACGTATCCTTATCCGAGCGTGCGTTTATGGGTGTAAATCTTGTGGGCACACCTGCACCAAAGTCGTTTATGGCACCCTCTATGCTCTCATGGACCACATACTGATCCGTCCGGCCGGCTAAAAATATACGCACGCTCTCGTTTACGCCTATCGATACTGCCTGCCGGATTAGTTCGACCCGCTCCTCCGCGGATGCAAAGCTGCCCGTGTATATGGCCTGGGTCAGATTGTCTAGGCGCGGATTCTCATAATTCCAAAAAGTGGGGTCATTATATCCGGGCATCAGTGAGAACCAGGGAGAGTACATCTGCGCTAGGCCCGTAGAGTCATATCTCACAAAACCACTCCGGCCCCAACCTTCCGTGTATAGGTGCCAGCCTAGGTCTGCAGGGTCTGCTCCATACACTACAACAAACGCCTTGTTTAGATCACCATAATCCTTGTGTACTATAAAGCCCACCCTCTCAAGTTCCAAAGATAGTATCTCCCCTATGGATTTGCGTGTGGGGTCATCACTTCGAATTACTGCCTTTATCTCAACTGCCGAATTGTTTACCATCCATATGCCGTTGTCCTTTGTGGCACCCGCATCGGTCATCGCCTCGTGTATGATTGCATTGGCAAGTACTGGATTATACCCAAAGTTGTATGACTCAATATCCTCTATTATTGATATGTACTCGGGATCAAAAGGCCCATAGTATGACATCATTATGCTGCCGTATCCACTCATCAGTTCATTCACTATAAGACTACGATCCACCATGTAGTTTAGTGCAAAACGTATCTCCTGTATGGAGAATGGATTGAATGTGTCCGTAACGGCGGGATTCACCAACAGACTATATGAATTTCCACTAGATGCATACACCTTTAAGCCCTCCCGCTCATCAGGCTCGGCCAGCCTCTCAGAGGGAATCCTCCAAAAGTACATATCGATATTGCCTTTGCGGACCTCTTCTAGAGCAGTACCCTCATCCAGATATTGTATGAACCGTACAGTGTCAAAGTTTGTACTCCCATAGGCCACCCCCGAAAGCAGTAGTACTGTAAATGCTATGGATACTACATAATACGACACAGGTAGATTGGCGTGCAGTCTCTATAAAACTCCTATTATTATTTTTTTTAATTGGTGTGAACGGGATTTTCTGTGATATAATGTTGGGCTTTTTTGCCACGTTCAGGTTTGGCAGTCAACATGGCATACGCCAATACTATTACGACAGGCTGCTACGCGTGCCATCTCCGGCCAACTTTTGTAAATCCACAGGAAACCAAGGCAGGTATAAAATGTACATCGCACATACATACGCATGATAGCGAATCCAGATTTATTATCAAGTCTGAACGGTATTGTATCAGGTGAGGTATCACCAGAGATGTTTGCAGATTTGACCCAGATTCCAATGCATACTGTGATAGAGATTATGGAGTGGTGGTCCCTACAGGGTATTGGAGATAACTGGAATAGTAAAAGCTGTACATATTATACCGGCAGCAGACTGGATGCAGGCATAGTCCTCATAGAACGGGGGTTGCCAATACATGACATAGCAAGACGGCTGGACTGGCGGGATTTTGAGGGATTAACCGGACGCATACTAGAGTCCGAAGGTTTTGATGTGCAGTATAACTTGATCATGAAAAGACCGCGCCTAGAGATTGATGTCATAGGCATAAGGATGAATGTCGCACTACTGATAGACTGTAAACACTGGCAGCGGGATGTGCCGCATAGTGTGGCAGTAAGACAGACTAGGCGCGCAGAGCGGTGGTCCACATTATACAAGATGAACGCCGTACCAGTCATAGTCACCATACACCAGGAGCACTATGTCGTATCTGGTGTGCCCATAGTACCAATAGCAAAATTCAGATCGTTTACAGAAGAGTTTTTTGGAGATCTAGAACATGTCAGATCAACAGAGTAGTCAGGAATAGTGCCGAGCATCCAATCATGAATATCTTTACCAGATTCATGGATTTGTCCATGGCTTTTGAGTACGACTCGAATATCTTTGAGCCCATCAGCAGCAGTTCTGTATCACTGCATAGTATGTCAAACTTTTTGGCAGATGCATCACTGTCTGCCTTCCGGGCCATCTCTAGGAACCATTCAGATATCCTATCATCACCGGCCATCAACCCAAGCTGATAGTACCCCTGGCTGTTCTTTGCCTTGACAGGTGTAAAGTGGGTATCAGATGTACACACCTCCAGCAGATTGCGTTTTGTCTTTGCAAGCGCGGCAACCACCCTCTCCCGGGTACCGTTGTTCATGTTGTTTGCATCGGCCCATCCGATATAATATCTGGAATCATCAAGTCGTACACATACCATCCCCAGACCAGCCATGCCCATATCTTCAGATTGGACATCCATATCCTCAGAGTTACTATAGCCTATCTCAAATGGGTGCTGTTCTTCTTTTATCAGTAGTTCCAGACACTCTCTGGCCGCCTGTAGCATATTATCCAGCTCCTTGTCGGATATTACAGGGCCCATGGCATTATGACAGTCCACCAGCATCACCCGGCCAAACCCCACTGCCCGGCCATGCTTGTCTGACTCAGTCTTGATTATGCTGGGCAGGTCCTCCATCCCGTATGGTGACATGGACATGAACAGTATGGCATTGTCACCAAAAGCTATACCAGAGACGCGCGTCTTTCCCTTATGTATGACAACGGGTTTTGAGCATGTATCTCCGCTGTTCTCCACCTGCATCTGATCAAGGCTCTTTAGATATGCGCACACCTGGGGCTGGGATGGTATGTTGAGTGTATGATCCGATATTGTATGCATCACCATGGCTCTGGAGTCTAGTCTCCTGTATATCTGATAGGTGATGTTGCTGCCCCCAACAGGATGATAAGGGCCAGGGTGTATCTCTGGAAATACAAGCGTAAACCCCTCTGTGCTGCCAAACCTCACCAGCATGGTACGCACGCTAGACTTGTTTGAGCTTGCCTCCATCATACTCTCTATATCCTGCTGCCGACCACCCTGTGATGCCACATATGCCTGCACCATCACATGTGTGCTTTTAAGGTCGGGCCTGCCGGAACGATCCGTCAGTACAGACCATGCGGTGGCGCATCCAAGATACGCCACACCATATCCTAGGGATACGGGATCAAGCAACAGAGTACCCCACATATCAAAGGGTATCATAACGGCAAAGATGGCTAGGGGCTGTATAAAGCAGATGGCCCAAGCACGGCCAATCGAACATCCAAGTACGGTGGTGTATATCCCTATGCGAAAGCTTGCAAAGAGAAACAGCCCCATCACCACAAAGAATGGCTGCAGATCCTTGCCAGTTATGGCAGATGTCGCAACCCCCATCAGCAGGGAGAGCATCCACACACAGCATCCAAATGCCGACGCATGTAGAGCCTTTGAGTACTCTCTGCTTTTTATATACCTAGAGTCTACGTACTGGGTTGCCAGCAGTACCCCGATGGCAGTACCTATACGCCAATAATCCTGCAGATTCATGTACCACATGATCGTTATGGCAACCAGTGCCCCAAGCATTCCTATGGACAGACAGATGGAAAAGTATCTGGATGAGGGACTCAGCAGTGTGAGGGAGTAGCGCCCTTGCAGCTTTGATACATCGTCGGTTGATGTTTGCATCTCAGGTCATGGAGCCAGGAACAAGTGTATCATCCAAGAAACGGTGATCAAACTAACTGGAATTGAGACCACTATGCGCGGATCAACCTTAAAGCCTTTAGTCTCATCCTCAAAGAACCTCATCAAGCCGCCGCTTGATGCAGGTAGCGGAGCGCCTTTTTTACTACTCATTATGCCTTAATCGAATCATGATTTCCTTAAAAACCTATTGGTCCGAGAATTTTGTGTCATAACCCCAACTATACCAGCAGGGACCAGACAAATCCGCACCTAGAATTTAGGTTATGAGGTCATCACCATTTTCCAATACCGCATGCCGCTGTGTTTAATATGAGGTTTTTTTAAACAATAGTCCATGGAGCTGGACTCTGCCCAAAGAAATGCAGTTTCGCATATGGGTGGGCCACTAAGGGTAAAGGCAGGGCCAGGTTCCGGAAAGACTCATGTAATAGTTGAAAGGGTCGCCAAGCTGGTAAGCAGTGGCGTTGAACCCGAGTCAATACTATGCATGACTTTTACTGAGAAGGCCGCCGATGTGATGCGGCGGCGACTGCAGGAAAAAGAGGCGGCCAATGTCTGGGTTGGAACAATACATGCCCTATGCTTGGAGATATTAAAGGATAACAGCATTACGACAGGCATATCAGATGAGACCATAGTGTTTAGTGAGATGGCCGGACTGGTATGGTGTGTCTGGAATATCAACAAGTTTGGTATCGACACGGATGTAATAGATCTGAGCCGGGGAGTTGAGAATAAATCCCTAAACATGCTAAAAGCCATTCGCCTAGCAAAGCGTGAGATGATAACAGCCGATGATTTGGAGGAGTATGTACAGAGCAGGGATGATCTTCCACAACTAAAAGAGTTGCTGAAGGTATATCGTGCCTATGAGGAGTACAAAAAGGAGAAGGATCTCATAGACTATGAAGATATGGTGGTGATGGCAGTAAGGCACCTACAGCAGAATGCCGAGCTTCTAGAGCGCTACAGGGAAAGGTTTCGGCATGTGTTAGTTGATGAGTTCCAGGACAATAACTACGCCCAGTTTGTGCTCGCGGATCTGCTTGCGGACAGAAACATCATGGTTGTCGGTGATGAGGATCAGTCCATAATGGGTTTTCAGGGTGCTTTTGGTGGTATATTTGAAGAGTTTGCAGGTACATACAAAGACCAGACATCCCTCACGCTGGAGCGAAACTATAGGTGTTCGGGTAACATATCTGCCCTATCAGTCGAACTCCTAAGGGCGGACCTGGACATAGAGCCCAAGGAGTTGTTTACGGAGAATGATGATGGCGATCCAATAACGGTGGTGGCCACATCCAACGAGGAGACCGAACGCCGGTTTGTCGCAGAAGAGATAACAAAACTGGGCATGCCACACAGGGAGATAGCCATACTCTGTAAAACAAATCGAGAGTGTCAGAAATTTGCTGAAACACTTCGGGGGAACGGCATTCCCGCTACCCTAGCACATGTAGGGGACATAACACGCAACTCCATGGTTGCCGAGATAATGTCATTGCTAAAAATAGCCGACTCGCCGCAGACATCAGGGCGCGAGATATCACACATATTAAAGATTGGTGGCATACACGAGTATAATATTCGTGATTTGAACGGAAGGGCCCGGGATCATCAGGATGATGTTGTTGATGGCGTATTCTCCGCACTTGAGAGTTATTCGGGTTCGGACCAGAATGTAGAGATTCAGGAGATAAAGGGTAGGCTGCAGGAGTTGGTGGATTATGCAAAATCAGGAACACTGTTAGGTACATTACACAGAGTAATGAATGAGTATACCGATTCTTACAGGAAGAATGCCAACTCGGACGAATATGATGCGGCTAGGAACCTGACACTCCTCAATAAGTTATACAGTATAGCGGAGGACTACACCAACCACTATGATGATAAGAGGTTCTCAGATTTTATAGAATATCTGGGTTTTGCCGAATATGCCGATATTGGAACTATGGATGCCGAATATGCCGATACCGTCGATGCAGTGAATATAATGACCATACACAAGAGTAAGGGCAAGGAGTTTCAAGTCGTGTTTGTTACAGGCCTCTATGATGACGGCCTACCTAGCAAATACAGGCCCGATAAATTTGAAATTCCACCAGAACTACTACAAGGCAAAGGCCGGATACGGGACCCGGAAAGAGCGCATGTACTTGAGCAGCGACGTCTGTTGTATGTGGCAATGACCAGAGCCAAGAAGGTATTATACATGACATATCCAAGGCAGGTTGGAGATAGTAAAAAGGAGAGGTCTCAGTCCGTATTTCTAGATGATTTGGAGCATCTAAACAATCCGCGCATGCTATCAGTACAGTACACTAGAATCACGCAGAATGGTCTACCCCCCAAAGATGAGCTTGAGGCAGAAAAATTCCGCATTCAGGAGGATGCGTGCAAGGCCATACGGGAATCCCGTCCGGAGGCGGCCATCCGCAATATCATACACATGGCCAAAATATCGCATGTGCAGAAAAGCGGTACCGGTGATGATTTTGATCCCAGTGCACTTTTAGATGTGAATGCAGATGGGATGGATATACCCCCAATGCCAAGGATTCGACTGTTAAACAGTGAGAGTCTCACATTGTCCGCCACAGATATAGACACATACCAGAAATGTCCGCTACAATTCAAGTATCGTAAGATTCTAAAGGTACCTGAAGGGCCCATCAGCATATACCTAAAGAAGGGAAGTGCCGTACATGGGGCCATACAAAAACTGTCCATCTATGAGCTGAAGAAGCAAAAGCCAGATGTAGAAAAGGTCAAAGACGGGGCTAAGAAATACATGAATGTTGTCCGGTACAGGTACAATAGACAGACATTTGAGAGACACTATACGTCGGTGGAGGAGAGCATAGACCAATACATCAGATGGAATGATGCCTCGACAAATAATCTGGAGGGTAGCGAGGTCAAGTTTGATATTGTGATAGATGGTATAACTTATAGGGGTAAAATAGACAGGATTGAGACTGATGCGGATGGTAATTATATTGTGATAGACTTCAAGACCGGATCAAGCATAATTACAAAAAAAGATGTAATGATTCATCCACAGACTAACATCTATGCGGCCGCCATCAGGGAAAAGTATGGTGTGTTGCCGGTCAGGGTCTCGTTATATTATCTGGAGAAGGACAGATCTCGTGACTATATGGTAGACGAGGAGTCACTAAAAGCTGGACTTGGCATAGTACAAGAGTGCGCCCACAACATAGTACAGGAAAACTTTGATGCCACGCCCGGTTATGCTGTCTGCAAGCTTTGCTCATACACACACATCTGCCCATCGGCCGTATCCACATACTAGGATTTGTGCATAATGCCTAATGATATGCATGGGATGCCCAAGGGCATGATATAATCAAGATCATCAATCATGGTGGCAATCTGATATATATCCTTCTGTGGCCACCATAGCGGCTGAGCCGGGGCCAAGCAAGAACAGATTTGAGACTAAATTCCCCATCTTTCCCTGTGCATTTATGCTAGTATACACCAGCCGCATTTTCAAGAGTCACACCCGGACCAAATTTTGTAGTTTTTTGGAAAGTGTTTTGCTTTTTGAATAGTCAATGATTGTTATTCAATACCAAAAAATCGTTTTTAACATCCATGACTGGTAATAAAAACCATTAATTTTTCATTTGGTGCACACGTCATCGTTTTTACGCACGTTCAACTTCAAAAAGCAAAACACTTTCACATTATCGTTGTTCTAAAGAGCCCTTTTGGTAGTACGCTGGGGGGCTTGCAGAGTGTTGCTTGCGGCAACTCGCAGTATCTTCGCATTATGGTCCACTCCGTTTTTGTCCACAGCCCATCCGCAACATTCTCTGTTTTACGCGTATACGAGCCTGTCGGATTTAAAAGTGCGCTGCCACAGGTAGGGCAGAATGTCAGGTCGACCATTTTTTTGTACTGTGAAAAATTCGTACAAATCAGAATAGTCGGGTTTACTTCTCTTTGTATACTGGCGCGGGTACTCTTTGTATTTGCGTACGTTATAACTTCGGGAGTTTCTCCCACCACGCTTACGTGTTCTACCCTGTGAGGCTCCCTCTTCTAGTTCTTTTATTCTATTCTGCAGCTATCCTTTTGCACAATCTCCTCCCTCAAATGGGCAATCATCATTTCATGCTCTGTAATCACCTTTTCCTGTGCATCAAACTTTTTGCCCAAAAACCCTACTGATATCATCCTGATTTGACCAGTCGTATGAACCAAGCTTTTTTCACAATATGATCAGTCAAAATCAAACCATCCAACAC
>VXON01000128.1 GCA_009840065.1 Cenarchaeum sp. SB0662_bin_33
CAAAAGTCATTTAGGGAATCTGCCATCAAAGGGGGGTTTCTGCATAACCACTAGTCAACCAAAATCAACATCACGTTTCTGGCTAGCAGACTCGTTCTTTCTAGCTGACATACGAAAGTCATCTTCATGGTTTTGTGGACCATGGCCACAGTCAACGCAGGCCAATCTATAGCCGTTGGAATTCCTCATATATTTGGTGCAGCCACAAAAGCAGGCCATATTATACATAGTATAAGAGCCCTCATTATACCTTATGATGTTAATCTGGACAGCACTTGCCCCGGGGTATGGTTTTTCCCTGCGGGCTGACTCGGGGATGTTCTAGCAGCGTACACAAGGCATCGGTAAATTGTGTCTTCATGTGGTGTTCAATTCCACACACCATCTCCTCATCAACATCTATATGCAGGGCGCTATCCATTAGTACCTCCAAGAGTCGACTGTTTCTGACCATTTTGGAGCCTATCTCCTCACCCTCACCTGTCAGACTGACACCGGCCTTGGAGTAGTTAACCAGATTCATGGCTTTAAGTTTCTTTAACATTTGAACAACGCTTGGCTGTCGAACGTCCAGTCTTCGGGCTATATTACTGACTTTGACCTCTTGGTCTCCCTCCGTTATATGCCAGATTGCTTTGATATACATCTCCACATGTTCAGCTTCTGCAGTCCCGACAAATAGTTTTTCATCAGCCACGCTATATAGCCTCCGAACCATCAAATAAATATTCAAAGTACATGGTGGCAAACTTGGCCAATCCTACATGATCCGCCCAAATAGCTACCGTGTCTGATGCCTCCGCACCCACATGTTCGGGTCCCAGGAGTATCATGACGTATCGGTTATCAGAGATTATGCCACCTCCAAAGAGGTCCGCCTTAATCCTAACTGTAGTTGAGACCCGTGACAGCGCTTTTAAAAAATCTGCATTCATGCCTTTGGGCGCCAGGACGCGTATGTTAACTCCACGGTTATGCAGTTCCTGGAGACGCGGCATGGCGCGAGGTACCAATGTCTTGCCCGTCTCGGGTATGGCAATCATAACATCACTTCTACAGGAGTTAGCCACCTCCAGCATCTTGGTTTCAATTGCAGTACCAGATAGTACAAGGATGTCCGGTTTTTCGCTAGAGTCGCTGGACTCATACAGGGGACCGATCTCGTTTAGTATAACTGCCTGATGTTTGGTAAAGTCAGAATGCCGTCTCTGTCTTGTGGTATCAAGTCCAGTGGATGGAGATCTGGGCAAATATCGGGTGGGCCGGGTATTGGTTGAGCTCACCCAACCTTTCTCCTCTAGGGAGGATAGAACATCATATACCTTTGAGTATGGAATGTTTGCCTCCCTGCTGAGTTCAGAGGCCGTGGGTTCTTTGGTTCTCAGTAGTGCTGAATATGCGCGAATCTCCGAAGCAGTCAAACCCACTTGTGTTAAAGCCTTGTAAGTCTTATCTGAGAATATCACTGTATTTATTGTATATAGTGTATATTTAAGGGGTGGATTTGAAGTAATTGCTGCACAGAGTTAGTGTAATAACCCCGCTTGAGCCAACAAAGGCTAGGCAAATTTCACATCTAGAATTTAGGTTATAACACTAGATGTTCAAAATATATGCTGCCATAACGAGGCGGGAGTCATCGTTGGTGCATATGCAATTTTAATGGTAAGGTGGTATGTCACGTTTTTTGATATAGGCTGGAATAATTAGCAGGATCCGAAAGTGTTTTGCTTTTTGAAGTTGATCGTGCGTAAAAACGATGACGCGTGAAATTAATGGTTTCTATTACCAATCACGGGTGTTTTAAACGATTTTTTGGTATTGAATAGCAATCATTGGTGTTTATGGTACTTCAAAAAACAAAACACTTTCATATTTTTCTAGAACTTCTTAATACATCTCCTGCTGGCCCTTTTGACATGAATACGCACAGGAACCTTCATCGTATACCCCCAACTCTTCATTATTCTTCGAATGTATGAAATGCTGAAGCTCACATTGGTTAACTTGAATATGTGGTCATGCATCTCTTCTGCCGTCCAATATTGGGTTTCCCGTCTTATTTTTTTCATAATTCCATGGTCTATCTTAGGCGGCCTGCCGCTTCTGGACCGGTTTTTGAGCCCAGCCATACATTTTTTGATAACGTTTGTACCATTTGATGCCCCAGCTTCTGGACATGTATAATTCGGCTGCTGCCTCAGCAACATTCTTTCCCCTTTTGCAAGTTGTAAACGCCTGAAAACATCGGCATCTTTTTCCCTCCTGTATCTTTCAACTCTGTTGTTAACATTTGATAATCAGTAAATATTGATCTTTATAGCTGTTTTCATTCAGTAATAAAGACCGGAAAATGTTCACGAACTTTTGTCCTGCGGTATAATATGGCCGCTAAGGTGTGGCCGTTTCCATATTGATGTCACCGTGTTGCAGGCGGAGATATAAGGATGTGCTTCCTAGTCCGTCCGTGGCAAGCGTGTAGTGATTTGACCAATGTTTCGGATGAAACCAACACAATCTCACGCTCACAACTGTCCCTGTTTATCTGAATCAAAACTGGATCCCTACCCGTACCCAACTTCAAAAATCAAAACACTTTCCAGTATCTTCTTTTTTGGGTGGAAACAACGCTCACATCTACAGCGAAACCCACCTTTCCGAGGGTTATAAGTTGGATATAGCTTATATAGAAATTTATTGCAAGTACATTGAATGTCTCTAATACAGATATCCAATCAGAGTGTAAAGAATCTGGCAAAGAAGTCAACCATACGATTTACGCAGAGCATATGTCCAGACTGTAACATGATACTGGATGCTGAGGTCTTTGAGAGGGATGGGCGTGTCTACATGACAAAGACATGTCCCAATCATGGTGAATGTGAGGAGCTGTATTTTGGGTCATATGAGATGTATAACAAATTTTCCACATACTGGATGGACGGCAAGGGCACACATGCACCCAATGTAATGATTGAAAAATGCTCCTGCCCAAATAACTGTGGCTTGTGTTCCAACCATCTTTCACATAGTGGTCTGGCCAACATGATTGTTACAAATAGATGTGATTTGACATGCTGGTACTGCTTCTTTTACGTAAAGAAGGGGCTGGAGGGCGCCTACATGTACGAACCAGATCACAATCAAGTACGTGCAATGATGAAGACGTTAAAGGCAGAGAGGCCCATTGCAGGTAACTCCATACAGATAACAGGGGGCGAACCCATGCTTAGAGAAGATATTACAGATGTAATTAAAATTATGAAGGAAGAGGGTGTAGACCACATACAGATGAACACCAATGGAATAAGGCATGCCATGGACCCGGAGGCTGCTAGGGATGTGAGACTTGCAGGCTGTAACAATCTGTATCTGAGTTTTGATGGAGTGACACCTCGTACGAATCCAAAGAATCATTGGGAGATTCCGTATGCGCTAGATAGTTGTCGCAAGACAGGTACCACCGTGGTATTTGTTCCCACTGTAATAAAGTCAATCAACGATCATGAGCTAGGTGGCATTATACGATACGCCCAAAAGAACATGGATGTCGTGCATGCAGTTAACTTTCAGCCTGTCTCCCTGACAGGCCGTATGGGAAAGCAGGAGAGAGAAAAGTATCGTATCACCATACCTGATTGTATTCAGCGCATTGAAGAGCAGACAAATGGTGAGGTCACCATAGATGACTGGTTCCCGGTCCCATCCTGCATGCCTCTTACCAACGTAATAGAGGCATTCTCTAGCAAACCAAAGTACGAACTCTCCATACACTTTGCATGTGGTGCCGGAACATACATCTTTGAGGACCAGGACACAAAGAAGTTCGTCCCCATTACAAAGTTCTGCGACATACAGGGCATGCTAGAATTATTTGAAGACAAGTCGGAGGAGATTCGCTCAGGCAAGAACAAGTACTATACCATGCTAGAGGTGGTTCGCAAACTAAAGTCATTTGTAGATACCAAGAAGCAGCCTGCGGGCTTGGATTTGGCAAAGATGTTTGGCAACATACTGATGAAGCGTTCCTTTGATGCAGTAGGCTCATGGCATGTAAAGGGACTCTTCCTAGGCATGATGCACTTTCAGGACAAGTATAATGAGGACCTAGAGAGGCTACAGAGATGTGACATTCACTACCTGACACCAGACTTGCGCATAATACCATTCTGTGCATTCAATGTGATACCAGAATGGTATAGGGACCGCATACAGAAAAAATACTCCATAACCGTGGAGGAGTGGGAAGAGCGCGAGGGCGTCAAGCTAGAGGATGGCCTATACAGAGGTCTCATGAGGCGCGGTGCTGGAGATGAACTGGCTGCAGGATGTGCCAAGTCGCAGATGTTCCATCAGGCATCACAGGCTTTAATGTAATACTTGATTTATACGAATTGATTGTTATTTCATGTGTTGAATTTGTAATAATTCCAAGTAAATTTAATTGTTAATTTATAGATAAAAAATATCCATTAAATTCCTTACTTGTCATTTATTATATCATGGAGCATTTTATTCAGCATGTGGTTTATTTTTTGACCGGATGCTTTGCCCCGGAGTTTGGACATGGCCATTCCCATTAATGGTCGCGCTGCACGCTCTCCCTGATTCTGTATGAGAGGGTTATTTTTGCGTATTATATCCTGTAAAATATTAATTATCTCGGTATCAGAGAGTGAGGTTGTATTGGTATTTTTAATTGCCATGTTTACATCACTAGAATTGCCAGACATAATATCACGAAATATTATTGGAACTGATTCCTTGGGTATTGTGCTAGACTGTAGCAGTCTGAATGTCTCAAGTATTATATTATTATTTAATAATTTGGAATTTAATCCTTCCCGACTTAATTCTGTAATTGTGGAGCAGAGTATTGATGCCACAAATGGGGGCGAAACATCAGTCTCTTTAATTACGTCGGCAAACACATCAACATAGTCAGAGTCCAGTAGTTGTTCTGCCAGCTGTGTGTTTAGCCGGTATTTTGAGGCTGTTTTTGAGATTATACGTTCCCATGATTCTGGAATATTTTCTTGTGCCGCAATTATGTCATTTTTTGATATTATAATTGGGGGAATATCAGTCTCAGGATACATTCGGGATGAACCAGGGCGGGGCCGCAAAAACACTGTTCCCCCCTGCGGGATAGCAAGTCTGGTCTCGGATGGTACCCCCTTGGTTGCGGCGTATATGCGTTTAGAGATAGAATCCAAGACATGTGCCGTCTTTTTTGCAGGGCATGCAACCATGATGAATGCATCCTGCTTGGTCATGCCCATGTGTTTGTATAGTAACTTTACATCATCATCAACAATACCATAGTTGGGCAGTTCGTCGGTATGAAATATGCCACCCACTCCATAGTATTTTACCAGCTGTCCTATCTCTTGGCCCAGTCGTATCCCATTATATGGCTCATAGCCTAAAATTCCAGCAAAATTACGTAACCGTATGCACGATATTATATTATTTTGTTTTATGGCCTTTTGTATTATTTTAGACTGGTATTTTTTTGCCATACCTGTTATGTCAAATATGTCATCCGTTGTTATTTTTTTAATATTCTTTTTTTTTAAAATTTGAGATATGTGAACCAATCCGGACTGGCGGCGAGCCTCATACTCCACTACCCGTTCCAATTGATCCAGCTGCTGTAGACCCTTTATCTCCACTATACCGTTGCCGTCCCTTACAGATATGTTGACATCCTGGCGTATTGTACCTATTCCCCGAGCAACCATCTTTATTCCCCGTAATAATCGTCCAAGACCCTCGGCAGCTAGGCGTACCTGGTGCGGCGTGCCGGAGATTGGCTCTAGCGCTATCTCTATCAGAGGAATCCCTAGGCGGTCTAAATTATACTCCTTGACTCCGTCCTTCTCTCCGAGTACGCGAGCCGAATCTTCCTCAAGGCATATCGACTGTACTCCCACGGATATATCACCAA
The DNA here is from genome assembly GCA_009840065.1 of Cenarchaeum sp. SB0662_bin_33. GTDB lineage: Archaea > Thermoproteota > Nitrososphaeria > Nitrososphaerales > Nitrosopumilaceae > VYCS01. Next base: position 5,951 of record VXON01000128.1, read on the forward strand.
CATTTAGAATGCCGCCTCTGGAGACCAGCATAGTTCTTTGAAAACCACTGGTGTTAGAGCCGTCTATTACGGTCTTGCGCATGGCATATATCTCCTCATATATGGTGGACTTTAGCGCTGCAGATACTACTAGGGATATCTCTTTGGACATATTATCGACATGGTGTGGTGGCTCCTCATCACGCTCCACTAGGCAGCTGTTGTTGTCATCAGCGTGATATAGTATCGACATGTCTCGGTTACCCTCAAAGACCGCTGCCGGGTCGTATCTGCCCATCTCGCTCTTTACGGGTCGCAGTCTTCGTGTGAATTGTTGTATAATTCCAGGAGGGGCAACGCCGCTACAGTTGCAAAAGAGTTTTCTACCTGTGTTTAGCTGCTGGTGTATCTCTAGCCCCACCCGGACACCAGCATTATCAAAGGAAAAATCCATCATACGGCCATCTCCGAGGCCATCGGTCTGCTCATTACATCCCAGGATAGCTCATTGCCCAAGACCCACATCATCTTAACCAAGGCCACCTCGGAGAGCATGTCGTGTAGGGGCACAACACCCATCTGTAGTAGATCACGACCGCTCTCATATACATTCATGCCAACCCGCCCATCTATGCATTGAGAGGTCATTCCTACAAACATCCTGTTTTGACGCATCTTTTTTATCACATCGTATGCCTCCCTGCCTACATGTCCCAGACCGGTACCCTCAAATATTACGGCGCGGCACGATGAGCCAATCAGATTTTCTAGTATGGATACATCAAATCCAGGATGATATTTAATTAAAGATGCGTCCCGGACTTGGTTTATTCTGGGAGTGTATGATATGTCGTGGTAATAGTCGTGCCGGGGTTGCCCGTGCAGCCGGCCCTCTTTTATCATGTATAATGGCTCACCCCCAATGGTACGAAATGCACTCCGAGAGCTGGTGTGGTTTTTTCGTACTCGGGTCCCCGCATGTATGGATACTGTATCATCACTAGTACCACTGTGCATCGCAATATACACTCCACGTTGTATACTATGTGATATGGCTAAGACCGCACCGATCAGGTTTAACGTTGCATCCGAGGATGCACGATCAGATGATCGCTGTGAACCAGTCAGTATTATGGGTACCGGAAACCCCGCCAATGCAAAGGAGAGAAATGTCGATGTGTAGTGCATCGTATCAGTACCATGGGCGACCACAATGCCATCATACCGGGAACCTGTGTTGTGTATGTGAGTGGCTATTTTTAACCAATGCTCGGGGGTTATGTTTTCAGAGTATTCGGATAATATCTCCTGCGGATGTATGTTTGCCATGCCATACAGTTCAGGAACAGACTGACTCAGGTCCGCCGCGTCAAGCGTAGGAGTAACAGCACCCGTTCGATAGTCTACACGGCTGGCAATCGTACCGCCGGTGGATAGTAGTAGTATGTTGGGAAGTCCGGCATCTGCCTGTGGGGGCGGTACATCATTTTCCGGCGATACCATTACATCATGTCGCGTTATGGTATCAACATTCTGTATGGATATACCAACATTATAGCCATTATCCAACTTCAGTATAATGTGGGCATCATCAGAGTAATGATATCTGGGCATAAGCACTCCGGTATGGGAGAGGTCAGACTTTATGGTTATGTAGTCACCCACAGAAAGGTTAAACCTCTGTAGTAGTTTTGCCGCCTGTCCACGGTATCCCAGTAATCGGGATGACATGGTATCAGCGGTAGTAGGGAGCCACCAATGTCTCTTGTAGTTTTAGGTCTTTCTGTTCCCGGACTTTTCTTACCGCTTCCTCAAAGTGGCCCATGGTAACTCTAGCATCGGCAGAGCGTTTCTCAATCTCTTTGACATCATCATCTTCATCAAGAAACTCGTGTATGACCAAGGATACGGCGGTATTAGCTATGGAGGCGGTATCTGCCCCACTCATACCATCGGTTATCTCTGACAGCTTTTCATAGTCAACATCATCGGCAGTTGCAATGTCCTTGGAGTGAATATTCAGTATGCTTCGCCGGCTCTCCTTGTCAGGCAGAGGTATCTGTATTATTTTGTCAAATCTACCAGGTCGTAGCAGCGCAGTGTCAATTATGTCCGCCCTATTAGTAGCAGCCAAAACTATGACACCGTGCATGTTCTCCATACCGTCCAGTTCAGTAAGTAGCTGGCTTACCACCCTCTCGGTTACCGCAGTCTCACCACCAGCTCCACGCACGGGGGCTATGGAATCAATCTCATCAAAGAAGATAACGCACGGGGAGCCCTGTCTGGCGCGGCGAAATATCTCCCGGATACCCCTCTCGGACTCGCCAACCCATTTTGATAGTAGTTCGGGGCCACGTACTGAGACAAAGTTGGCCTCACTCTCAGTGGCTACTGCCTTGGCCAGTAGTGTCTTGCCCGTGCCGCTAGGACCATGCAATAGTATTCCTCTTGGCATACGGTGGCCTAATTTATCGTACAGGCCAGGATGTTTCATGGGCCACTCTACCGCCTCCTGAAGTTCACGCTTGACATCATTCAGGCCGCCCACATCATTCCATTTGACATCGGGATTCTCAATGAACACCTCGCGCATTCCCGAGGCGGTTACCTCGATTAACGCCTTTTGAAAGTCAGAGTTGTTGACGATAAGCTTGTCAAGGGTTTCGCTGGGTATCTTTTCATCCTCTAGGTTTAGTTCGGGCAAAAGTCTTCTCAGACACTTCATGGCAGCTTCCTTACAGAGGTACTCTAGGTCGGCGCCCACATATCCATGGCTGACCGCCGCTACCCTATCCAGCTCCACACATTCACTATTCTCCTTGTCTAAGAGCAGAGGCATATTGCGTGTATGAATTGATAGTATATCCTTCCGCCCCTTCTTGTCTGGTACCCGAATCTCGATTTCACGATCAAACCGTCCCGGACGCCTCAGTGCCGGGTCTATGGCATTGGGCCGGTTGGTGGCAGATATCACTATAACCTTACCCCGGGCTTCAAGACCATCCATCAGGGATAGCATCTGTGACACGACGCGTCTCTCTACTTCACCGGTAACTTCTTCACGTTTTGGTGCTATAGAGTCAATCTCATCTACAAATATTATGGATGGTGCCTTCTCCCGGGCCTCTTTGAATATCTCACGCAGTCTGGCTTCAGACTCGCCATAGAATTTTGACATTATCTCTGGGCCGGATATTGATATAAAGTGTGCATTAGACTCATTGGCTACTGCCTTTGCCAGTAGTGTCTTGCCAGTGCCCGGTGGACCATACAATAGTACACCTTTGGGGGCCTCTATTCCCAATTTTTCAAATATCTCAGGGTGTCTTAGGGGTAGTTCAATCATCTCCCTTACTTTTTTGATCTCGTCGGTTAGGCCACCAATATCCTCATACGTCACTTGTGGTACGCCACGAAGCGTCTCGCCTTTTTCAGCTATATGAAAGACTGTCTTTTGTATTACCAAGACTGCATCAGATGCCGGAGTTACCCCTATAACCTGAAATGTCAATCTGCCTCCAAAGTAGGGCACCATGACATTGTCCCCCTTTATAAGAGGAACGCTCTCTAATGCATCGGCTAGATACCGCTCATCAATTGGCGGTATTGCTTCTAGGGGAGCTACAACTATCTTTTCCGCGGATACTGCCTTTATCTTACGTACGGATATGGTATCGCCAATGGCTATTCCAGAGTTGTTTCTGCCCAATCCGTCAATACGTATTATGCCTTTGCCCTCATCTGATGGGTATAACGGAAGACATTTGGCTACCGTCCTGCGCTTTCCTTTAATCTCAATAACATCACCAGTGGATGCATTTAGCGTATCCATCGAGTCATAGTCTATGCGGGCTACTCCCCGGCCCACATCGCGGGTATACGCCTCTAATACCTTTAGATTTAGTGATTGGCCAGCCATAAATCAAGTAATCATGTACGATTTTTATATCTTTGGGAGATATGATAAACGAGTGAGAATGCATACGACTAGTCAAGATTGGTGGAGGTGAGTCTTTTGAGGCGTTCCAGTATTGTACTGTATTCGTCCCCCGGAGTAACCACCACAAACGGCGGGTCGGGGAGGGCATCGGATGCAACATATAGGAGGCCATCCCGACACATGTACACAATGCTCTTTTTTACAGTGGCGTAATCGGCAACAAATAGAACAATCTCATCCATATCTTTGAAAGACTTTATCATGTCATATCATGTCATGCATAACGATATAATTTAGTTGATGGTGTGTGTGGTTTCAGAGTCATGCAATACCATACAGGTTTGGAGATAATCTGTACTATAGCGGCGTGCATAAGTTTATGCAGTACTAAAATCGCCCATACACACT
>VXON01000094.1 GCA_009840065.1 Cenarchaeum sp. SB0662_bin_33
CTTCTATTTGAATTTAAAGTATAGATTTGTATGAACGTTAATCAATTTCACTATAGACCTCATTTCCACTCCACACTCCTGATCGTACAGGGCCGCCACTTCCACTCCAAGCGCCATTTTGGGACAGACACCATTAATGGGACAGTTCAATGCGGCGTAACTCTTGATATAATGTCCTCATGCGCCAATATCTCCAAGGCCTGCCTACTGCGTTTTGCAGCAATGTCACTCCAAGAGACGCGTAGAGACATCCACACGGCTGCGCGAATCAGTCGCATATCTCTTGCAAGCAGACTCGCCAGCATCCCATCGCCACTCTTCCACCGGGCAAGGACAGCCTCATTACGGTTAAATTCTCTTTTTGGCAAATTACATACACGTGGTAGCATCTTTATTTTCACACTCAAAGATGTTATCACAAAATTAGTATTTAACCATGATGCTATTGCTGCTCTTGATGACTGAGTCTATAAGCATTTGATATACCTTCATACACCACATATTGTGAGGGGGATTAGTATGTACATGTTGAACCGGTGGCAAGAGCCCAACCCCGTCTCCGCATGAAAATCCGGAAGCATCTGCCTGCATATAGTGGTGAGGCATCAAATTTAAGCGTAAAGTACGTAGAATAACCGTAAATTACCACCAACAGTTAATGCACAAAGACCAATACGCCGTATATTTTTTAGGCATGTGTTGTTACAAAATAGGCATGCTGTATAACTTTGAGCTGCAGATGGCGGGAATAATACTCTTTAGCGCCATGATCGCCGGCGGTGTGGCAATGTGGTATAGGCGAAGGCGCGCCCTCTCAGAGGGCGAGGATGGTGTTCAGGACACCAGTGATAATCTGCGATAACTCGTCACCTGATATGGCCAAGGGGGGCACCACGAGTATTGTATCTCCGAGTGTGCGGAGGTATATGTCGTTTTTACGGCCAATCTGATATATTGTATAGTTGGCAGATTGTGCATTGTGTGTTATATCGACATCTATACCTGCCAGCAGCCCCTTGTACCTCACATCAAGTACCCTGGGCGCATCGGATATCATCTTTAGTCCGTCCGCAAATACATCGGATATGCGCCGTACGTGCTGCAATAGTTGGCGCTCTTCATACAACTCTAGGTTTCTATGCGCCACGGCGGCGCCTAGTGGATTTCCGGAGAATGTATGACCATGAAAGAGATGCAGACTCTCAGAGTAGTCTCCCAGGAAGGCATCATATACTTTGTCGGTCGCCAGCGTGGCCGCCAGAGGCATGTAACCGGCAGTAAGCATCTTGCTGTATACGGCTATATCGGGCCTAGATTGCAATGCTGCATACTCGGCCATGTGGGAGAGGCGTCCCAGGCCAGTAGCCACCTCATCTACCACAAGCAGCGTGTCATGTTTATGACATATCTGAGATACCGAATCCTGAAATGCATCCGGATATATCACTACGCCGCCGGCAGTCTGCGCCCCGCTCTCCATGACCAGAGCGGCAATATCCTGATTCGACTCTAGTGTCTCGGATATATGATTTAGTGTATCATTCCAGTCGTCCACGCCGTGATTGGGGGTGGGAATACGTATGGATTGGGGGACCATACTGTAATATGCCCCAAAGAAGGCATCCGAATAACCCGCAGACATTGCGCCTACCGTGTCCCCATGATAACCATTTGATAGACTTGCGAGCATATGCTTTGGACATCCCTGATTCTTCCAGTATTGTACGGCCATCTTAAACGCCGACTCCATGGCAGTTGAGCCATCATCCGTATAAAATACATGCTCCATACCGGGACATATGCCCACTAGGCACTCTGCTAGAGACTCGGCAGGTGTGTGTGTAATATTAAAGAGTGATGAATGTGGCAGTGTGCGGGCCTGACTATTTAGCGCGTTTATCAGTTCGGACTCAGAGTGTCCCCATACATTGCACCACATGGAGGATACGGCATCTAGCATGCGATGTCCTGTAGAGTCCTGCAGCCACATGCCGTCTCCACTCACTATCTTCTGAAAACTATCCCATTCGGACATCTGTGTGTTGGGATGCCACACATAGGACCTCATCCCAGCAGTCCCAGCTTGCTTTGGTTGTGAGCGCGCGAGAACTCTATCATTCTCTGTAGAAGGTCGGAGAGTGAGGGGGAGCCATCAAGTATACTATAGTAGCAGTCGTATGGGGTCAGTGACCATATGTTCTGCCGGACAGGCTGTATCTTTGCCATCTCATTCAGCCTTCGTTCGGCCGTATCGCAGTTGTGGGATATCTGTATAATGATGGCTAGGGATGGCTCCCGCTCTAGTTGCCGCACATTGGGCAGTACTATGTCTACATCCATCCCGTCATATGTGATCTTTCTCTGGCTGGGCGTGGCCGAGACGGTCAGCATATAGTGCAGTATGCCCGTGGATATGATGACTGCGGCCTCCTCATATGTGACCATGCCCTGTGATTTGCTGATGCAGTGGGGTACGACATATCTGACTAATCCTGCATAGTCATGTGTGGATACAAGATGCTGAGCAGTGGCAGTATTTAGACGCTCAAAGAGCACATCCTTTATGGGGTTGTCGCTCATGAGTTGAAGGCATACCGTCGTTCACTGTTGCTTTTGTCCACATCTGTAAGTATGAACTCGTCCTTCCCTGACAATAGGGATTCATCGGCAGGCATCAGGCCCCGGTGCAACATCTCATACTCTTCCAACGTCAGGCGGCGGCGGTTTGCTATATCCGACTCCAGTTCCATATGTGAGACGATATCAAGGTACTCTTCGGTAATCACGCCACTAAAGACCATGGCGCTGCTTCCACTGCCGTACGAGCCAAAGCCAATCCGCTTACCTGCTAGGTCTATGCCTTTTTTATGCTCATATTCAAGACTGCTTCTGAATCCCAGATACAACGATGCGGTATAGAGATTTCCGATCATCTTTGATGCAATAAGCGAGCTGGAGAGCTTTTCTTCGTACATATCATTGAACTCATCGGTCTCCATGAGTAGCCGGTTAAACTTACTGTCGTCCTTTATAAAGTCGGGGTTGGCAAGTATGGTCTCGATGGTGCCCGGAGTCTTTGCTATGGGTTCGGCCATACCAATCTTCTCTATCATGGGCCCCCAGCGGGGGAGATTCCTCCATTCATGACGCAGTAGATATGCCAAAGCCTTGCGGCCCATGGCGCTGTAGGGAAGATGCATGTTCAGATAGTCTATATAATCCAGTATGGACTCGTCAGGGCTAGGTTTTATGAGTCCTGTGGATATTACCTTGGTTTTGTATAGTTCCAGGGCCTTTCGAACCTGCATCAGGTATAGGAGATTGGAGTACTGGCCATGTACTATGGGTGTATCCTTCCCAAAGGGGCGGTAAAAGTCATATTCATCACTGATTGATGTGGCTGTTACCTTGCGATCAAATGTAAGTAGTCGCGGCTCATCGTTTAACAGCATGGCAACGGCACCGGCGCCCTGTGTCATCTCGCCACTAGACCCCAAATCGTACTTTGCAATATCGGAGACTACCACCAGTGCGTATTGGGAGTCGGCCTCGCCGGCCCTTATCCAGTTTAGATTATCATACAGTGCATAAGAGCCGCTCACGCACGCAAACTTTGTCTCAACGCCGCCGCAGTGCTCAAATGTATCAGGTCCGTATACCTGCTCTAACATCCCCACAACATATGCATTCATGGCTTTGGACTCATCAAAGGAGGATTCGGTGGATATGTAGAGCCGTCCCACATCCTTGGGTTGTATGTCGTTACGTTTCATGATTTTATAGGCTGCATTGGCCGCCAGGCAGGCGGGATCCTGGTTGTTATCGACTATGGCCATCTGGTATATGCCCAGACCCTTGCGCATCTTGTCTATGTCTACATCTCGAGCTTCCGCAAAGTCTTCGGTGTCAACATACAGTTTTGGGATGTATATGGACATATCATCAATTCCCGCAGCCATCTACAAGACATTATAATGCCTCCATATATGATTTTTATGGACTCTATATATATGAGATCCAAATAATATATACTTGATATGGTGAGGAGATCCACTGACGGTTTGTTACTTTCCGCATGTGACCACCTAGAGGCTGGCCGCGCCTAGATGGTGCAGACACATTAACATGTGAGACTTTTATGCCTGCTAGTACTAAAGTAATTATGATCACTATCTGTAAATCTTTTATCACCCGTATGCAACAACATCATCCATGCGGACGATTTTGGTCTTGAAATCTATTCTAGTATAGAGTCAAATACCTGGGCGAACTGCTCGTAGGGCTGGGCGCCTGGTATGTTTACAACAGTCTGGTTTTGCAGTATCACAAAGAAGGATGGTGTCCCGGTAATGCCCAATGCGCGCGCGTCATTGCTGGTGGATGAGACTGTATCAGAGTATCTGCCAGAGTATAAGCATGCAGACCATGCATCTACATCAAGGCCTGCTTCGGCAGCAAGGCTGTGAAGGTTGTCCGTGGATGCCCAGCCGGTGTTCTCTCCATCCCAGTTGTGATATAATGTGTCATGGTACTCCCAGTATAGGTCCTGTTCTTGGGCGCAGTGGGCGCCCTCGGCAGCAGATATGGAGTCGGGCCCTATTATGGTAAAGTCCTTGAACATCATGACTACCTTGCCGGTATCGATATAGTTGGAGACTAGGCGGTCCTTTGTATTGACAAAGAACTGGTGGCAGAAGTGGCACTGATAGTCTCCAAACTCGACTAGTATGATGGGGGCATCAGGGTCTCCCATTACAGGAGAGGCGTTGTCTGTGAGTGCCGACATTAGTGAGGCCGTACGTATATCCATGGATGTGTCATCCTGCATGGATATGGTGTATGCTATGAGCGCGCCGGCCACGGCAACAGCTGCCGCCAGCATGATGTACATCTTCATTATGCGCATATTACGGAAGGGGCAATATAGCCTCTACGCCATGTATCGATTTTGTGTAATTTCATCATGTATATGGGAGATTACACAATATGATGCATGAAGAAATCAGTCTTCATATTGGGAACGGATACGGGAATAGGCAAAACGTATGTGGCAGTCCGTATAATAAGACACATGAGGGAGGCGGGAATTTGTGTGGGTGTGATGAAACCGTATTCTGCAGGCAAATCTGCCAATTCGGGCGCCAAATCAGAGGATGCTCACGCGCTTGCTAGGGCGGCAGGCGTAACTCCGAACCCGAACATAAATCCAGATCATCAGGAGATGGAGGCATCCCCATACACGAGATGCGTCATGGGTCACGTCCCGCCGGATCCACAAGACATGATCAGGCAGTACAAAGTGTTAGAGTCTAGGTTTGATGTGATGGTTGTCGAGGGCATGGGCGGTTGCATGGTACCCATACTGCACGACTACTATATGGCAGATTTGGCCCGGGACATGGGGCTACCGGCCATCATGGTATCAGACAACAGAATAGGCGCGGTAAATCATTGCATAATGAGTGTTTATATGTGTAGATGCAGGGATGTGCGCCTTGATGGCATAATACTAAACATAATGCATACTGACGGATATGATATGGATGTACTACAAAATAGCATAGAGGGGGTGTTGGATATACCTGTGATTGGCACCATACAGAATGGCAAACTAGTGATGAATCAGAGCGTGGCAACGCCAAAGTAGTAACCCACGGCGGTGAGGCCGGTACTCCAGGCACACGAACCGGCAAACGTATACAGCAGAAACTTCCCACTCTTCATGTTCAGTATGCCGGCAGGAATGGAGACCAGTTCACGAACGCCAGGAATGCACCGCCCAATCAGAACTGACTTGTCACCATATTTGGCAAACCATCTCTCGGCCCGGAGTAGTTTAGATTCTGTAAGTCGTATGCGTCTCATGTATTTGAGCAGTCCCAGACGTCCCACCTTTTTGGCAAATAGGAATATTACATATGCGCCCAGTGTGGCTCCGCTTCCGCCGACTATGCCCACACCTAGTATGTGGGGCCAGGCCATCTGGGCGTTGAGTATGCTGTATCCGGCTAGGGGGAATACTATCTCGCTGGGAATGGGAGGAAGTATGGTCTCCAAGAACGCAGCTAAAAATACACCCGGATAGACGTTGTCTGCTATTATTGTTAGTATGGGCTGTATGAGGGATTCAAACCAGTTCATGGTTCAGTGAGATTGTGGTGTAGTTCTATATAGCATTCCTTGCAGTAGTCCCTGTATTTGGTGTGATCACAATCATATACCTTTTGTACTGTGCTGCAACATTTGGCGCAGATGGGCATGCCTATGCGATGGATTTTTTTATTTTTATGCCGCCCAGAACCGTGATGATGGCGCCCACACCTATGAGCGAGCCTCCCTCGCCCATGGCACGAGACATGGATTCGGCGTCCGCATTGGCTATGCTGTGAATGCCGCCTGCAATTATGAGGACTCCAACTGCCAGTATGATGACTCCCAAGGGTACTGACTCCTCATGGCGGGTAATAAAGAAGGCTGCAAATGCAAGTATTACGGGAGGCAGGCCAAGCCCGATACCCCTGGCCATTCCATCTAGTGGAAGAAACCCATCACCGGCTCCACCACCTCCGACCGCCACATCGGCACCATATATTATAAGCATGGCTAGTCCCACAATCCCCATAATGTATCCGACGACTAGAACCATCTCATTGAATTGTTGGTGAATTACTAATAAATCATCACATGGCTGTCTGGACTAGCGCGGGCACTCCAACGGCTCTGCGGCCGTAATTATAATATGGGCGGTATTTGGACCTGATATAATACTAATTTAATAAATCGGGGATATGGAGGCCTGGGGCTTGATGGACTCTAGTATGTCTAGCAGCTGTGATACTGTATAATTGTCAGCACTGTGTATGTTCAAGTGGCCCAGTTTTCTGAGGGGCTTTGATATCTTTTTACCATACATGACAAGATGTGATGCCGGATGCGATATCTGTGGGTACCGGTACTCGCCGGTAAAATCAGATGAGCCAAGTATGTTGTACATGACAGCAGGTCCGTGTAGTTTTGTACTGCCCAAATCCATGTCCAGCACGGCACGTATGTGCTGCTCAAACTGGGAGGTCTCTGCAGAGTGCATGGTGTGATGGCCAGAGTTGTGTACCCGAGGCGCTATCTCGTTTATCAGTATTGTATGGTCGTCTAGCAGGAACATCTCTATGCCAAAGACTCCGGCCCCCTGAAGTACATTTACGGTATTCATTGCTATGTCGGCAGCCTTGTCTGCCACATTTTGTGGTATGCGAGCAGGTGATATTGTCTGGCGTAGTATGTTGTGCTCATGAATGTTTTCAACAGCCGTATAGTGTTCAATCTGTCCTGCTATGTTTCTGGATATTATGACGGATATCTCCATCATGTATGGCACGAACTTTTCTATCATTAGGGGCGTGTTGCCAAAATAATCCAGTGCCTCTTGTATCTGGTGTATGGAGTTGACCCTGTAGTTGCCCCGGCCATCATATCCACCTCTTCGGGCCTTTAGGAGTACGGGATAGTCAAACTTTGAGGCTACATGTACTATGTCATCATATGATGATACCGCCTCAAAGTCGGGTATGGGCATACCATGCTGGGCGAGGAATTTTTTCTGTTTGTATTTGTCCTGTATTATACGTAGTGTCTGCGGGGAGGGATTTATCTCCACAACATCCTGTAACGACTCTAGTGTATAGCTATCGCCAGACTCTATCTCGTATGTTATAACATCCGATAGGGAGGCCAGCCTCCTTATGGCATCATCATCATCAAATGAGGCCTGTATCTGTTCTGCACCAACCTGTGCCGCAGGGCAGTTGTGTGTGGGGTCCAGCACCACTACTTTTGATATGTTATTGATACTTTTGCTTGCCTGCGTGAGCATCATTCCCAGTTGCCCGCCACCTATTACTCCCAACACACTGCTCATCGCACAATGGAAAAATACATGCTGCTTTTTTATATACTGTATGATTTACAACATCTGTGATGCATGGAGATAATGCCCCCCTGGTAGGAATAATTATGGGCTCCTCATCGGATCGCCGTATAATGCGGGAGGCCGCCATAGTTCTGGACTCTTTGAATATACCCCATGAAGACCAGATAGTCTCGGCACACCGTACCCCGACCCGGCTCCAGGAGTACGCCAAACATGCCGAAGAGTCAGGCCTTCGTGTCATAATTGCAGGGGCCGGAGGCGCGGCGCATCTACCAGGCATGATATCATCATTTACCAACATACCTGTAATAGGAGTTCCAATACTGGTGTATGCGGACAAGGGTCCGGGAGGTAGGTTCTCGGCATTCGGGGGCCTTGATGCCCTGCTGTCAATATCTGAGATGCCATCCGGTTCACCGGTGGGCACTATGGGCGTAAACAAGGCAAAGAGCGCTGGCGTATATGCAGCCATGATACTGGCAAATGAGTTTAGCCATATACGCGGGGCGCTAAAAGAGTACAAGGAAGAGAGATACAGTCAGGTTATGGCCGAGTCCGAAGAGCTCAAGGGTGAGGGACTCGCATAGCGTGTATGCAACAGACTCTCCCCCAAACACGAGTCATTCGTTCCTGCGGGAGGGATCAGGCCCTGTTAAACTACTGCATGCACAGAAAGCCGGATTTGCCCATATGTTCCAGCTGGACGGCGCATTACGCAGCGCAACATAAGATTTGTAGAGTAGTCATACGCGCATTATATAATATGTAATCTTGATCCCAATAAATCTAGGGCCAGATACCTCTTGTCTTGAAGGCTTCGTAGACCCGTTTTACAGCTACACTCATTGTGGCACGTCTCATGTCCACCTTCTTCTCCATCGAGATATCAAAAGCTTCATCGAATCCATGAATAAGATGTGCTTCCATCTTGGAGGCCACATCGTCAAACTCCCAATAATATCCCATGTTGTTCTGAACCCATTCATAGTAGGATATTGTGACTCCGCCGGCGTTTGCCAATATGTCAGGTATCACCTGTATGTTCTTCTCAAACAGGATTGGGTCCGCGTCCGGCAGGGTGGGGCCATTGGCAGCCTCGCCTATGATTTTGCACTTGATGTTTTCAGCTATATCGGTGGTAATCTGGTTTTCAAGGGCGCCTGGAATCAGGATATCGCATTTGGCTGTCAATAACTGATCAGTAGCCACTTTTTCACTATTGGGGAATCCGACTACGGTACCAGTCTCGCTTTTGTGTCTCTCCAAATCCGACATCTTTGCGCCATCAGCAATCAGTATACTGCCGCGTGAATCCGATGCTCCCTTAATTATGCATCCCATCTTTTCAAGATACTCGCCGGCAAATGTTGATGCATTTCCAAAGCCCTGTAGTATTACAGAGGCGCCATGCAAATCCATACCAGTCTTTTTGGTGGCTTGGCGTACGCAGTATGCGGTGCCCAGGCCCGTGGCAACACTGCGCGCCTGCGAACCTCCCATGTTTAGTGGCTTTCCGGTTATTACGCCCGGCTGCCATGTCTTGTTGTTGAGCTTTCCGTACACATCCATTATCTCGGCCATCTCGGTTCCGGTGGTATATACATCAGGAGCCGGAATGTCTTTCTTCGGACCTATTATCTCGGCTATCTCAAATGCAAATCTGCGAGTTATCCGCTCAAGTTCCTTACTACTGATATTCTCAGTCTTTGGATTGACATATACCGCCCCCTTGCCGCCGCCTAGTGGAACATTAACCAGTGCCGTCTTCCAAGTCATCCATGCGGATAGCGCCATCACCTCCCGTTCGGCATACTCTATGCCTCCCTTCGGGTCCAGATAGCGAAGGCCGCCTTTGTATGGTCCCCGGTCATTATTGTGCTGACTTCTAAATCCAGTAAATACCCTTAGCCTACCATCATCCATCACAACTGGTATCTTTACCCGCAGCACTCTGTTGGGTGTGGCCAGATACTGTCGCACACCCTTATCATCGATTCCTAGTATGTCACATGCATCATTAAGTTGTCTTGTCGCATGCTCAAATGGATCATTAATAATCACGTTATTACAATATTACAAATACACATTTAAAGGTAATGAAGTGAGGTTCGGGAATTATACAGATAAGTGCACCGCCCCTGAGTTTTGCGGGTCAATAACTCCTTAAATACCAATATATGGCATTATACATTATAATACGTGTATACAAAGCACCGTTGCGCCATGATGTACATCTTGCAGAGTAGGCGCATCGTATGGGACTGGAGTGGACCCCTCGTTTTGATACCACTTTTTGCATCAAATTCCGAATGATTC